>LUOR01000009.1 GCA_001626925.1 Moraxellaceae bacterium REDSEA-S32_B1 | reverse complement strand
CTTGTGGCAAATCGCTTGCTCAGTTGCGTCGTGACTTTTTGGGTCATTGCACCATATAAGTTGTGCTATTTTGGTGCGACGCATTCCCTCCACACCCTGAAGACTAATGTATCAATAACTGATTTACATTATTGCTCGATTTTTTAAACTTTACCAGTGTTTTCGGGAATATATTTGCATTCATTTACTATTTATTAAAATATTTTCTATTTTTATCGTTATTTATCACTTTTTTACCAAAATTCCACCTATTGTGAACGCTATTTTTTCTTAAAGTAAGAACTTAAAATAGGAAGTGTTCCAAAACATGATTTGAATAAAAAGTGATACTGCGCACGATTCTAAAATTTTGCAATACAAAAAGTCAATTTAAGGCACAGATTTTGCTTATCAAAAGTGAAGTTTTACCCTATATTTGCTACAGATTTTTAATACTTAATCAACTCAATTCAATTAGCCAACTTATTTTGTTATGTCTAAACTCAAAGTCGTACTGATCGACGATCATCCAGACCGAGCAGAATATGTCGCCAAAACACTAGAACAACAATCGTTTGAAGTGGTTGGTTGCTTTCTCTCCTCCCAAACCAGTTTACTCAATCTGGAGTCACTGGATGCAGACGTGATTTTGCTCGATATGGATCACCCACATCGTGATGTCGTGGAAAGTTGCGTCATGAATTCCAACTTACCGATTGTTTTATTTACCAAAAATACTGACCGTCAAACCATTCACAGTGCGATTGATGCAGGTGTCACAGCGTATATCGTCGATGGTATTGATAATGAACGCCTCCATGCAATCTTAGATATTGCGATTGAGCAATATAAGCATCATCAAAAATTGCTCAAAGATCTGAATGATGCCAAAAGCAAACTTGCTGATCGCAAAGATATTGACCGTGCCAAGGCATTACTCATGCAAATGCACAATATTGATGAAGAAGATGCGTATAAACGCTTGCGTAAACATGCGATGAGCCATCGTATTACTTTGGGCGAGGCGGCACGGCATTTTTATGAAGCATTATCATTGATCAGTCCCAACGATCAGGAGCCACCATGTCAGTAACTCAATTTGAATCAGAAAAAAATACGACTGACATGTTAAAGATCGGTTATTTACCGCTCGTCGATAGCATTGCACTACTTTGGGCACAACATCAGGGTTATTTTTCTGCGGAAAATTTAAGCGTTGAATTGGTACAAGAAACCTCTTGGGCGACCTTGCGAGATCGTTTGGCATTTGGCATATTGCAAGCTGCGCATTGTCTATCGCCGATCGTTGCCAGTGCCTGTAGTACCGCAGATGATATTGGCATTCCAATGCGCACCGCTTTGGTACTGTCACATAACACAGCAAAAATCAGCCTAAAGCGTGAACTCTATGACGAGCTAGGCATCCAAGCGAATGATTTACCACATCAAAGTGCAGCGAAATTTGTCGCCAATTCAACGCAAGTCATCCACAAATTAGCACAAGTCTTCCCTGCATCATTGCATCACTTTACTTTGCGAGAATGGTTACGCCTTGCAGATCAAGACTTTGCGCATCAATGTAAACTTGCCACTTTGCCACCGCATTATATGCTTGATGCAATTGGTCAAGGTATGATTGACGGTTGTTGCGTTGGCGAACCGTGGAATAGTGTCGGCGCAACCAAGCAAATTTCCAAAGTCGTGTGCCGTTCGCAAGATGTGATTCCAAGTATTGCTGACAAAGTGCTTGCCGTGACCAGTGAATGGGCAACACAACATAGCGAATCGCATCAAGCCTTGATTCGTGCCTTAATGAAAGCACAGCGTGATTTGGCTCAGCCTAAAAATAGTACAGTAGCCTATCAACTGCTACAACAGTTTGGCATTATCAACCCTGAACGTGATCCTGCACTTGGCTCAGCAACATTACAACAAGATGTTGAAGCATTGATTTTACAAATCCATCAGCAGAATATGCAACCGAAAGCCACAGATTTTGATTGGATTTTGTCACAACTCAAGGCATGGTTACATGCGGATTTAGACAGTTCAAAATTTCAGGATTATAGTTTGCAGTGTATTGATTTGGCGTGTTATCAAGAGGTGTTGAGCAGTTTAAATTAGGCGCAATGAGCTTCTAAATTTCATAAAAATATGTTTAATAATTATTGAGATGACATAGCTGTCTTCCATCATCTTTTTTGGGTAAGATGTCTATTTTGTAAAATACTCATTTTATAAATATGACGGTATTAAACTGTATTCATAAAAAACGGATAGACAACAATGAAAGTTGCCATTATCGGCGCAGGAACAGCAGGATTAGCATTGGCAAAAATGTTGATTCATCAAGATATCGAAGTCACACTATTTGAACAAGCACCGACCCTGGATCCCGTTGGTGCAGGTCTATTACTCCAACCCTCTGGACTTGCGGTATTGGCTCATCTCGGTATTTTGGAAGAAACACAGAAGCTCGGTGCTGAAGTCACTGGCTTAACAGGTCAATTGCCCAATCAACAGCGAATTGTGGATAGCCATTATGCTCAAGCCGATTCAAGATTTTTTGGCATTGGTATCCACCGTGCCACTTTGTGCCATGTGTTAACGCAAAGTTTAGCAAATGAACGCCAAATCACTTGGCGCTTTCAACATGAAATCACACATCTCGAAGACACAGGCTCACAGGTCATCGTAAAAGGTCATTGCAAAGATCAGCCTTTTGATGAGGCTTTTGACGCAACCATTATTGCCAATGGCGCACGTAGCCGTTTGCGCCCTGCGCAATGGGTCAAGCTAGACAAACCTTATCCGTGGGGTGCTGCATGGACGATCGTGCCTGACTGCATATATGGCGATCCAAAAATTCTGCATCAATTCTATGACAGTACGTCAATGATGATGGGGGTTTTACCTACTGGAAGCTTGCCCTCTGATCCGCAAAAGCGTTTATCAAGTATCTTCTGGAGCTTACCAACAGGTCAGTTCGATACATTTGCTAAAGCACCTTACTCAGCATGGTTAGCTAAAGTTCAAAGCCGTTGGTCAGACCTTGCAACGTGTTTAGACGCTGTATTTAAAGACAATCAACCACAATGGCTGAATGCTCAATACCGTGATGTGGTCATGTCGAAATATGGTCAAGGTCGCATTGGTGTCATTGGTGATGCCGCACATGCGATGAGTCCTCAACTTGGGCAAGGTGCGAATATGGCGTTACTGGATGCTTGGGCTTTGGCGCAAAGTTTCAGCAAAGCAAGAACAGCAAAAGATATGGATTGGCACGTTGTTTGGCAACATTACCACGAACTCAGACACTCCTCGATCAACATGTATCAACTGATGAGCCGACTACTCACACCACTATATCAATCAGATCTATGGTGGGCAGGCAGTTTACGAAATATTATGTTTTCTTGGATGAATCAGATTCCATACTTTCAAAAGCAAATGGCTTTCACGGTATCTGGATTAAAAACAGGTGCGTTTGGTCAGATGAACTATGATGAGATTGCAAAGCCGATGTAGTCTTCAAATAAAGAACTCTAGCCTTCTATAGCCGAAGAAATTTATTTCTGATACAAGGCAACCGAACGAAGGTGTACATATAGTACAGCGAGTGAGGTTAACGCTGTAGCAGATTAAATTGCTTTGGCTATAGATTAGCCGCCGATGGCATGCATACTAATTTTGCGAAGTGGCGCACGCTGTTTACTGACATAGCCTGCATCTTTGTACCACACCACGGTTTTAATCGTGTCGATGATCTCGTTTCGTAGCGTATCATCTTTATTTTTCTGATATTGCTCTAATTTATCTTTAAAACTTAAACCTTGATCGCTAAACAAACAGGTAAATAACTCGCCTGTGGCAGTCAATCGCAAGCGATCACACTGCTGACAAAATGGATTAGAAATCGTTGAGATAATGCCGATTCTATAGGTTTGTTTTGAAAAATTTTCTTTAATTGCATCATTTAAATTTTGAATTGCAAATTGCTTTGCAGGCTCATGATCTTGGGCAATTGCGGTGATCTTAAATTCTTTTTCCAGTATGCTCAGGATATCTTGTTCACTGACCACCCAATCCTTTTGCCACAGTGCATCACCATCGAGTGGCATATATTCAATAAAACGCACGCTAATCTTCTGCGCCATTCCCCATTTCACCAGAGGAATGATTTGATCATCATTGATGCCACGCATCAGCACGGTGTTGATTTTGACTTTTAAACCGACCGCTTGTGCAGCAGCAAAGCCTTGTAAAACAGGTTGCAGTGATTTTTTGGTGAGTTGTTGGAATTGCTTGGCATCTAGACTGTCCAAACTAATATTCAGATCATCTAAGCCTGCCAGTTTTAAATCTTGTGCATATTTGGCGAGATAATGTGCATTGGTGGTCATCGAAATACGCTTTAAGCCTTTGGCACGCAAGCGATTTAGATCATTAATAAAATGCACCACGCCTTGACGCATTAACGGCTCGCCGCCTGTAATACGAATACTTTCAATGCCCTGCTCGACCATCAATTCGCAAAAGGTATATAATGCTTCAAAAGAAAGAATATCCTTCTTCGCCAACCATTCGGGATGCTCAGGCATACAATATTGACATTTAAAATTGCAACGATCGGTCACGGAAATACGCAATTTACGTTTTTCACGACCAAATTGATCCACCAAGTTTGCATTGTTGCTCACTTGTCGCATTGGCGATTGATCATGTGTAGACATGATCTGTGTTGGTAGATCAGTCAACGCTTTTACTCATATTCTCAAAGAAAGCAACGCATCGGTTCAGCACGCTTTGACTTAAAAATTGGCTAAGGAAGCCTCATATTTAATTCTGCCCACGCATTAATACTATGTGGTTGCGCACTGTCATTCGTTAATTTTAACACAGAAAATTTAAGCGATTTAAACAGTCGAAATAAACTGCGTTGATCTTGAGCCAAACTCTGCGCAAGGTGCTCACTGACGGAACGGTGCATTAAACAAAATGGATATAGGGCTTGTCCATCAATTTCCGCATAGCAGAGTTGACTTTGATCTGTCGCAACCTGCTCAGCGAACTGTGCAAGCAATTGATCTGGCATATAAAACAGATCGCATGGCACAAACAAAATCCAATCTCGTTGACTATACAGCCATGCGCTGTGCATCCCCATCATCGGACCTTGAAAGCCTTTTTCCAAATCAGAAAAAATCCCAATCTCTGCATCTATGGCTTGATAAATTTCACTATCTCGGTGGCTATTAATCCAAAGCTTTTGCACTTGTGGTTTGAGCTTTTCCCGCAGTCGATCAAGCTGACGGCATTGTCCATCGAAACATTGAAGCAGTTTATTACAACCGCCCATGCGTGTCGCCTGACCGCCTGCGAGAATCACTGCATCAGTATTATTCAGAATCGTTTTCGAATCAAAGCGCTGTCGATCTTGAAACTGCTGATCTTGAAACTGACAACTCTCAATTGGCTTCGTTGGACAATTCACTTTCACGCTCCGACTGACATTGCTTAATCAAACCACGGATTTCAGGTAAGCATGAACCACAGTTTCCGCCTGCTTTTAGACAAGCTGTGACTTGTTTTTCATTGGTGATGTTTTTGGTTTTAATCGTTTCAATAATACGGTTTTTACCGACTTTAAAGCAACTACACACCAATGCGCCTTCATTATTTGCCTGTCCAATCGGCATGCCTGCGAGTAAGGCACGGCGATGTAAAGCACTCAGACGATGACGACTAAACAACCCTGCCAACCAATCCCGATCAGGTAAAAACTCACGAGGTGCAAGATAGAATGCCGCCATCAACCGGTCTTCACGTAGTACCACGATGTGCAAGGTGTCAGTATGCACATCCTCATACATCAACCATTCATCATTTTCGGCATCATAAGGTAGTAAATCTTGCAGTTTATTGGCGACGTGTAGACTTTCGGTACGATCGACGATTTCATAGCGAATTGCTTGTGCCGTTTGAATTTTCACCCACCACGTGAAAGCATCTTTATCCCATTGTTTTTCACTTGGTGCACTTGCCATCCACTCTGGACGCACATACAGCACACCTTGCCAACGTCCATAAAATGGCTGAATCATCACTGGTGTATGCTTAAACTCAGGCTCACCCGAAATTGCATCAACCACAGGATTAACCACCGCACCGACACGTGCATCGGAAGCGACTTGATCATTCCAATGAATTGGCCACGTACCACGCAACGCCCCCATTCCGAGCGCACTTCGACCAAATCAAATTCTTTAATCCCGAACTTGAGCGCATCTTGTGGGTGAATTTCACAATATGGCTCACTGCGGTGCGTAGAGAGATTGGCGGATAATCCCGTACGTGACATGGTATGCCATTGATCACGAACACGACCTGTATTCAAAATCAGAGGATATTCAGCATTTGGCTTATTTTTCGGTGCCACATTTGGCGTGGCAATAAATTTTGCTTTGCTATCTGTATGACTGAAAATCCCATCGCCATAAATCCGTGATGTACCTGGCTTGTCCGCATAGACAGGCCATTGAATCGGTTTCAGCGCATTGTATTCGCCTTGGCTAATGTCACTTAAACCTTGCAGATTGAAATAGCGAAATGCAGGCAAGTTATCACGTTCCGAGGCAAAACCATTGCCAACCGTTGAGAGCTTTGCATGCTCTAAGAAAATCTGATAATTCGAATTAAAATCAAAACCTTGCCAACCGAGTTTTTGTGCGACTTGGCTCACCGCCCACCAATCCGCCTTGATGGTTTCAGGCACGGATAAGAAAGCATTCTGACGAGAGATACGACGTTCAGAATTGGTCACAGTGCCGTCTTTTTCTCCCCATGCTTGCGCAGGCAACAACACATCGGCAAAGTCCGTCGTATCGGTATCTTTACAGACATCGGATACCACTACGAATTCACACTTTTCCAATGCACGTTTGACTTGATCACTATTCGGTAAGCTCACCACTGGATTGGTCGCCATGATCCAAATTGCTTTGATTTTTCCTGCTTCCACCGCTTCAAACATATCTACAGCTTTTAAACCGACTTTTTGTGCGATGTGCGGACTTTGCCAAAAGTCTTGCACCAGTTGCTGATGCGTTGGATTATCAATATCGAGATGCGAAGCGAGCATATTTGCCAAACCACCGACTTCACGTCCGCCCATGGCATTGGGCTGTCCTGTCATGGAAAATGCACCCATGCCCTCGCCTGTCACACGACCAGTCAGTAAATGACAATTAATAATGCTATTGGCTTTGTTGGTGCCTTGACTGGACTGATTCACGCCCATTGAGAATAGCGTAATGACTTTCTTGGTTTTTGCGAACAGTTGATAAAACTCAAGCAGTTTCTCAATGGCAATACCTGTTTCCGAAGCGACAAAATCGAGGTCTTGCTCGGCTTGACTGACATCAAGTGCACGATCAAGTTGCGTGGTATGCGCATCAATAAAGGCTTGATCGGCATAACCCTGTTCATTGAGATATTGCAATAAACCATTAAACAGGCAAATATCTTGACCAATCAAAATTGGGAGATGTAAATCCGCTTGTTCACAGGTCGCGGTAAATCGAGGGTCGATGACCACGACTTTAAGATTGGCATTTTCCGCTTTTGCAACCATGATGCGCTGAAACAAAATCGGATGGCACCATGCGGTGTTTGAACCGACCAAAACGATCAATTCAGCTTGTTCAAAATCTTGATAATTACCTGCAACGATATCTTCACCGAAAGCTCGCTTATGTGCTGCTACCGCAGAAGACATACAAAGGCGTGAATTGGTGTCGATATTACCTGTCCCGAGATAGCCTTTGACGAATTTATTGACCACATAATAGTCTTCGGTCAACAGCTGTCCCGACACATAAAAAGCAATACTTTCACGCCCATATTGGTCGATACATTGACGAAATTTATCCGCAATCAAATGCGTAGCTTGATCCCAAGACGCTTGCTTACGCGCTGCGCCTCGCCCAAGTTGTGGCGCAATCAAACGATGTGACATACCCACGGTATCAGCCAAATTACTGCCTTTGATACAAAGCTTTCCTCGATTGGCAGGATGCGACTCATCTCCGACCACTTGTAGCCCTTTGGCAGTCTGCTGTGCGGTGACACCACAGCCTACACCACAATAAGGACAGGTCGAATGCACGACTTCATTGTTTGAAATCGTTGGGATGAGCTGTGCAACTTGATTCATCTTTGCCATTCTCCAAAATTATACAGATTCGTAATCAGTTGATCTTGAAAGCCAAATTGGAGTAAGTACCAATTTGGCGATGATCAATCTCTTAGCTTGCTTGTTTTAGGGCGAAATCTCGACCAAATAACAGCTTATTACGGATTTGGTGAATCGGTGTTTGGTCGCTGATCAACTCTGCATACCACGCACCATCTTCGGTATCACCAAACAATACCGCACCGATCACTTTGTCATTTTGGATAATGAGGCGTTTATAGATTTGACGTTTTTCATCATTAAGCACGATGTCTTCACAATCTTCGGTCGCTTCGATATTGCCTGCGGAGAACACATCAACACCACTCACTTTAAGCTGTGTCGGCGTTGGCAAGGTTTTGAAGGTCAAGCTACCATGCTCTGCCAAATGTGTTGCACAAACAAAGGCTTGTCCCCAAAGTGGCTCAACCAAACCAAAGACACTACCACGATGCTCGATACATTCACCGATCGCATAAATACTTGGGTCAAAAGTCTGCATGGTGTCATTGACCACCACACCACGATTGCAACGTAAGCCTGCGCTTTGCGCAAGATCGGTATTCGGACGAATCCCGACCGCAAATACCACGAGGTCGGCAAGAAGCTGTGTGCCATCAGCAAGACGCACACCAACCACTTTGCCATATTGACCGAGAATCTCTTGGGTTGAGGCTTCAGTGATGATTTTAATGCCTTTTTCATGGATGCTTTGGCGTAGCATTTGACTGGCACGAAGGTCAAGCTGACGCTCCATGATACGATCCATCAAATGCAATACCGTGACATTCATACCACGTTGCTTCAAACCATATGCCGCTTCAAGTCCAAGCAAGCCACCACCGATGACGATGGCATTTTGCTTGGTTTGGCTGATCTCGATCATTTTATTGACATCATAAATATCACGGAAGCTCAGCACGCCATCGAGATCATTACCTTTGATTGGTGGCATAAATGGTTTTGACCCTGTAGCCAAGATCAAACGATCATAATCTACAGCTAAACCTGAATCGGTAATGACTTGCTTTTTACGGCGTTCAACTTTCACCGCTTTATCCCCTGCGATGAATTTAATGCCTTTTTCCGCATACCATTCAGGTGCATGCAGCATGATTTGCTCAATGGTCTTTTCACCCGAAAGCACTGGTGAGAGCATAATGCGGTTGTAATTACCCCACGGCTCTTCACCAATCACGGTGATGTCATACATCTCAGGTGCCATATCGAGCAAGTCTTCGAGGCAACGCATGCCTGCCAAACCATTGCCTACTAGTACGAGCTTCATACGATCACGTTGCAATGCCACATTGGTGAGATAGGTTTTTTGTGCTTCAGGATATACCCACACTTCGCCATCAACAATCTTGGTCGGAAAGACTGGCAAACTTTGACTACCATCTTCCAAACAACGTCCTGTCGCCAAGCTAAAATGTTGCTTATAAATCGGCGACGCAATCACACGCTCACCCAAAATATCACCCAAAATGCCACGTGACATGACATTGGCACCACTGAATGGATCGTGGTTGGAGAGCGCATAAATGCGCTTTTCATTACCGACACGGAACATGGCAACTTGTTGTTCACCAATCAATGCGCAAACACCTGTGTTTGGCTGGATTTGATCAAGCAAACACACTTTTTGCCAATCTAAACCTTGCTTCATCTCTGACATGATAGTTTCCTTCAATTCTTAAATACTTTTCGCTAACTCGAATTTGTTCACTTTATACAGACGTTACTGCAATACGTTTTGCATCACGCTCTTGCGCATTCATCGGACGGATTTGACCACGCTCAGGCGTAAACTGAATATGCGGATCAGCTTGATCAGAGTTAATAAAGGTTTGGAAACGAGCACGGACTTTTGGATCAGTGACTGCAGTATTCCATTCGTCTTGATAAGTATTCACCACGTGTTGCATACGATCTTCAAGCTCTTGTGCCACACCAAGCGAGTCATTCACCACCACATCTTTGAGGTAATCCAAACCACCTTCAAGGTTGTCACGCCATACGCTAGTCCGTTGTAGACGATCGGCAGTTTGGATATAGAACATAAAGAAGCGGTCGATATAACGAATCAAAGTATTGGTATCCAAATCAGATGCAAGCAATTCTGCATGGCGAGGTTTCATACCGCCGTTACCGCAAACATAGAGGTTCCAACCTTTTTCAGTGGCGATGACACCGACATCTTTACCTTGTGCTTCGGCACATTCACGCGTACAGCCAGATACTGCCATTTTTAATTTGTGCGGAGAGCGCAAGCCCTTGTAACGGTTTTCCAAGAAGATCGCCAAGCCCACCGAATCATCCACACCATAACGACACCATGTACTACCGACACACGATTTCACTGTACGAAGTGATTTGCCGTAGGCATGCCCAGACTCAAAACCTGCAGCGATCAATTCCTCCCAAATCGTTGGTAATTGATGCACTTGCGCACCGAACAAATCGACACGTTGACCGCCTGTGATTTTGGTATATAAGCCATACTTCTTGGCAATTTGACCGACAGCGATCAAGCCATCTGGTGTAACTTCACCACCCGCCATACGTGGTACGACTGAGTAAGAACCATCTTTTTGAATATTGCCGAGGAAGTAGTCATTACTGTCTTGTAAGCCTGCGTGTTCTTTTTGCAAGATAAAGTCATTCCAGCAAGATGCAAGAATATTCGATGCGGTTGGCTTACAGATATCACAACCCAATCCATGACCGTGTTTTGAAATCAGCTCATCAAAAGAACGAATTTCATTGACACGTACCAAGTGATACAACTCTTGGCGAGAGTACGGGAAATGCTCGCAAAGGTGGTTGTTGACCGTGACACCTTGACGTTGTAATTCCGCTTTCAACACTTGTGTCACCAGTGGCGCACAGCCACCACATGCTGTCGCCGCTTTGGTACATTTTTTCAATGCGCCAAGCGATGTCGAACCGTCAGCAATCGCACTGCACAAATCTGCTTTCGACACGTTATTACATGAACAAATCGTTGCAGAGTCAGGTAACAGATCAACACCTGTGCCACCTGATGATGCGACATTGCTACCGCCATATTGTGGCACGATCAAGCTGTCTGGATTTTCAGGCAAATCCATGTCGTTGAGCATCATTTGGAGCAGTTCGCTATATTCTTTTGCATCACCGACGAGGACAGCGCCGAGTAATTTTTTGGTTTCTTTATTGATGACGATTTTTTTATAGACTTGTGCATGGTCATCATTATAGAAATAGCTTGCCGCAGACGGATGATTACCATGTGCATCACCGATCGATGCCACATCAACACCCATCAGCTTGAGCTTGGTGCTCATGTCCGCACCAGCAAAACGATTGGTTTCCTCTTGCATCACATGCTTGGCAGCGATACGTGCCATATCATAACCTGGTGCAACCAAACCGTAAATTTTGCCCTGCCATAGTGCACACTCACCGATCGCATAGATATGTTCATCAGAAGTTTGGCAATAATCATTAATCACGATACCGCCACGCTCGCCAAGCTCCAGCCCTGACTGACGTGCCAACTCGTCACGTGGACGAATCCCTGCGGAGAAGACGATCAAATCTGTTTTCAGCTCTGTGCCATCAGAAAACTTCATGCTATGAATGAAGTCATCCCCACCCTCAATCGCTTGAGTGGCTTTTTGGGTGAGAACTTCAACACCTAAATCTTCAATCTTATTGCGCAGAACTTTACCGCCAAGATCGTCAATTTGCACTGCCATCAAGCGTGGTGCAAATTCCACCACATGTGCTTTTAAGTCCAAATCAACCAGTGCTTTTGCCGCTTCTAGACCAAGCAGACCACCACCGATCACGACACCATTTTTTGCCGTTTGACTTGCAGCACGGATCGCATCCAAGTCTTCAATCGTACGGTATACAAAGCAGTTTTCACGATCATTACCTGGAATCGGCGGTACAAATGGATAAGAACCCGTAGACAGAATCAACTTGTCATAAGGAACTTGTTGACCTGATTTGGTGGTAACGATTTGCGCTTCACGATCAATGGCAATCGCTTGGGTATTTAAATGCAGATCAATCCCATAGGCATCTGCAAAGTCCTGACGTGCTAATGACAAATCTTTGGCGGATTTCCCAGAAAAATATTCAGTGAGATGGACACGGTCATACGCCAAACGTGGTTCTTCTGCGATGACCGTAATTTCAACATCATCGTTCGCATATTCAAGCACGCCTTCCAAGAATTTGTGCCCAACCATACCATGACCAACAACTACTAATTTCATGGGAATTTCTCCGCGTTATTTCTACTATCTGTATTTGCTATCTTTGGCTTCGATCAACTGACTATTTACTTCATCACTTCAAGTCAGTTGACCTCTGCTATTTTGGCTATTGAGGCTAAGGTTTATGCTTAGGCCTCTGCAATTGCGTTACGTTCCGCAATCGCTTGTTCAAATAATTTTTGCTCTTTGGCTTTGTGCTCTGGGCTAAAGCGGATGAACATTACTGATACACCTGCAACCAGCACCAACACCCCGATGACCATCAGTGCAGTTTGAATATCCACCATACCTTTGAGCAAGAAACCTGCTGCCACCGCACCGACATTACCACCTGCACCAATGATCCCAGCTACACCACCTAATGATTCACGATCAATAAACGGTACCAGTGCATAAGTTGCGCCACATGCCATGTGAGTGAACAAACCAAAGATTGTCATCATCATGATCGCCGTCCACACCGTAGACATTTGCGAGAAAAGAATCAGGAAAATCCCTTCACCCAAGATCATGATGAGTAATATTTTGGTACGACCATCCAAACCTTTACCGAGCGCAACTTTGTCAGAAATGATGCCACCTAGAGCACGAGCAAACAGCGCAAGCAAACCAAAGATACCTGCTGCTAGACCTGCTTCTTTTAGACCGAGATTAAAAGTATCGACGTAATACATTGCAGCAATGTTATGGATAAAGATTTCCACACCAAAACATGCACCATAAGTCAGGAACAGAATCCACACACGGTAGTTCGATGCAGCTTGTTTTAAGATACCCATGCTACTTTTCTTACCACTACCAGTTTCCATGCCCATTGCACGAAGCTCTTTATAGTCACCTTGTGGGCTATCTTGAGTAAGCTTCCAGTACATGATGCCAACGATGACCATCAAAATACCTGGTACCAATAACGCTGCTCTCCAACCCCAAGCCGCATCTACACCAACCATGATCAAAGCAGCCATTAATAAAGGCATTAACGCTTGCGTCGCACCACCACCTGCATTACCCCAACCCGCAGTTGCTGCATTCGCAGTCCCGACGACATTTGGTGCAAACATCACACTGGTGTGATATTGCGTGATGACGAAGCTTGCGCCGATCGCACCAATCAATAGACGGAAGAATAAGAATGATTCGTAGCTATTTGCAGCAGCTACACCAAATACAGGAATACTTCCGATCAGTAATAGAGCGGTATACGTACGACGTGGACCGTATTTATCAGTCAATGGACCAATGATTAAACGAACGAGAATGGTGATCGCAACTGCTGCGATATTGATATTAGCAATCTGATCTTTGGTCAGATGAAATTCACCTGCAATGACTGGCATCAATGGCGCGCAAGCAAACCATGCAAAGAAACAGATAAAGAATGCGAGCCATGACATATGGAAAGCACGCATTGCGGGAGTGGAAAAACTAAACAGTTTAATGGATGTTGCTTTTTTTGCAGACATATCAACAGACATAATGGCGTCCCCTGAACTAAACATATATTGATGCAGTAATAAAACTTAAAACCACATATTCGCTTGTCAGAACGGGCGCCATTGACCGTTGCAATTTGGAGTCATCTTTGACTTACAAGATGTAATGCAACAGCCATGCCAAAATTCAGATAGTCATTTTAAAAAGTATTTCCATTAACAAAAAAATCAATTCTAAGAATTTGTTTTTATTTAGATTTAAATTAAATTCATAAATTACTATTAATTAGAAAACAACACTTTCCTTTTCCTTGATTCAATAATCAACACATAAATGATCACAACTTCACCAGTCAAAATCTAATCCGAACCTCGATTGTTTATTTATTCTTACCTTTACTTCTAAACACTTCGTTCTAGATTGAACATGCTCCTAAAGTGCATCCTTTTAGTGCAATACAACGTAGATTCTACAAATGGGTCATTTGACTTAATTTATATAGCATCCAAATTTACGCATCATTTTGGAGCAATGCTGCATTTCATCAATTGCTAATCTAAGAATTGAATAACCATGCTAAGTTAATTAGCAATATTAATTTCGGCAATCATATACAGCCTTGCATAGCCCGCCACTTCCATACGCTCATCATCCATCATTTTGCAATACAGCGTGCCGCCTCGTTTTGAGGCTTGATAGACAACCAATTCTTTTTTGTTTAAACGCTCCGCCCAAATCGGCACAATCCCAGTATGAATCGAACCTGTCACAGGATCTTCATCTATACCCATCGCAGGCGCAAAATAACGAGAAACACAATCTACATGCTCATGATCTGCACTGGCTGTAATTGCTACATCACGATTCGATGCTGTAATTGCTGTTCTTAAATTACCAAGTGCTTTTAGTTTGACAAAATCAGGTTGCTCATCGAGTACATCTTGTACAGACTCATATTCCACAATATAAGCTTGTGGGCTGAGATAGACTGCTTTAAATGGTTTGGTTAACCCTTCACGCAACAACTCAGGATAATCGTCAATATGCTCTGCACGACGAATCGGAAAATTCATATGAATCTTGCCATCTTCAGCCTGATACACCATAAACTCACCCAGCTTACGCACATGAAAAATGATATGTTTTAATTCGACATCTAGCTGAAATAAAATACAGGCACTCGCCAAAGTCGCATGACCGCAAAAATCAACTTCCGCAACAGGTGTAAACCATCGAATCTCAAAGTTTGTCGTATCCAACCTTTTTACAAAAGCAGTTTCAGCAAGATTATTCTCCATCGCAATATTCTGCATGACGGACTCATCAAGCCATTCCTCCAAGATAATCACTGCCGCAGGATTCCCCTTAAACAACTTTTGGCTAAAAGCATCGACCTGATACATTTTCATGATAACAACCTACTATTTTTATACACATTTATATCCCACTATATCGGCTTTTATTGCATTTGTGGGGCTGTTTTTGACAAGTTCAGTGTATCGTTTAAAATGCGCTCAACCTTTATGCTATCTTCAACATTCATTGAAAAGGAGGACGTCATGCTGTTATCCCAAAAGTACAAATCAAACTGATTCAGCATACGTCAGCTCACGGACATATGTTAAATCGCAACAAATGTCCGAATGCCAACACAGACTTTAACAGTCTATTCAATCTAGCATTCGCTTGATTTTTTCTTTTTTGGAACGATTAAAAATGAAACTGAAAGATATGCCGAAAATCAAATCGCGCAACCCCGTCGCAAGATCTCCACTTTTGCATAAAAGTGGTGTCTTTGAAACTGAAAAGCCTCAAGCGACGCATCGACGTGAACGCAAAGCATCGAAACATCAGCTTCGTAAAACAGATTGGCAAACTGATCATTAAGCTTTGCATACAAAACTAAAAAAGCAACCCGAAGGTTGCTTTTCTATGATGTTCAATTATCTAATTATTGTCCTGACATTTGTTCAGGCTGCACAACGACTTTCTTCACACCAGTGATTTGTAGTGTTACACGGCGGTCAGGTTGTAAACATGCTTTTAATTCAGCAGTTGCTTTCGTACCAGTACAGTTCGTTGTTACAGGCTGAGTCTCACCTGCACTGTTGACACTCATTTGAGTTTGAATACCACGTGTAGCAAGGTATTGCTGCACTGTTTGCGCACGCTTCATACCAAGATCATAGTTGTATTTTTCAGAACCCAAGCGATCCGTGTGACCTGTAACACCAATACTGTTAATCGTCGTGTAGTTACCATTTACAGCGTCAACAACTTGATCAAGTGTCGCACGCCCTTGTGGCAATAAGTCAGACACTGATGATCCGTCAAATTTAAACAATGCATCGGCAGCAAGGTTAATGGTTTCTTGCTCTACACGTGGCGCAGGTACTGGCGCAGGAGCAGGCTCTGGAAGTGGCTCAACCGCTACGACAGGTGCTTCAGGTTTCAAGTGACCACCCAAAACAACATTCAAACCAGCAAGTGCGGTGTAGTTCCAAAACTCTTCATCAGCATTATATGTCGCACGAGCTTCTGTACGTAGTGACAACGCATCATTGAAACGATAGAACGCACCAATACCCGCATTACCCAAAGTACCTTCTTCTTTCAGACCGCGACCTGCACGACCCAATGTTGCTTCATCCGCACCGTCAAAATCATATTTGTAATGACCAGCACCTAAAAGTACATAAGGCTTAAACTTGCTATCATAGTCTTTTGTGATCAAATCAGAAGTCACATAGAAATTACCGTTGATTTGGCTTTGAGTGTATTCAGCGCCGTTGATTTGCTCACCACCAAGTTCGATATCACCATTTACTTGGTTATATTCAGCCTCAAAACCCAACCATGGCGTAAGCTCTACACCAAGTGCAGCACCAACGAATAAATCATCTTGGATTTCTGCTGCGCTTGTTAAATCACCTTTTTCCCCAGAATTATTGTGCTGAGTATCCTGGAAAGTGTAGCCAAGCAGCAAAGGTGTAACGGTAACTCCTGCATTCGCAGCAGCAAATGGGAGCGCTAACATCAAAGCACATGTTAAACGATTTAAGTTCATATCCAACTCCAAAATATGCGTTATGCATTAAAATTTATTAAGTAATCAAAATTAAAAGCTTTGAAACAATTCTCGCTTTGAGCTTTATCATTTAATCACTAAATCAACAAGTTGGGTTCAATATAGTGATTTCATATCGTGTAGTTTGTAATTTTTTGATACAAAAAAAGCAACCCGAAGGTTGCTTTTTTATCATTTGGTAAAAACTGTCAAATTATTGACCAGGTTGAACCATTACAGTACGGCTACCAGTGATCGTAGCAAATACACGACGGTTCATCGCACGACCTTCTTTAGTATTGTTGTCTGCAATTGGTTGATCCCATGCAAAACCTTGCGTGCTCAAGCGGTTTGCATCGATACCAAACTCATTTACAAGTGATGATTTCACAGAGTTTGCACGAGCAAGCGAAAGACGTTCGTTCAACTTACGTGGACCTGTGTTATCAGTGTGACCTTCGATTTGTGCAGTTGCATTTGGATATTCAACCAATTTCTCAGCAACTTTAGCAATTTCAGGCTTGTATTGAGGTTTGATGTTTGACTTGTTGATGTCAAAGAATACACGAAGTTCCATCTTAAGATCTTCAGTGATTTCTTGTGGTTGCTCTGGAGCAGGTTCAACAACAACTGGCTCTGGAACTGGCTCAACTTCAACCACTGGCGCAGCTGGTTTCAAGTGACCGCCAAGAACAACTTGAAGTGCTGCCAAGCCTTGACCTTCCCACCAGTTGTTATCGAAGTTGTGGATAGCACGAGCTTCTGTACGAAGTGTCAATGCATCGTTCAACTGCCAAAGTACACCTGCACCTAAGTTACCAAGAGTGTCGTATGAACGACGATCAAAACCAGGATTATCTACAGTGATACGTGAATGGCCTACACCGATCAAACCATAAGGCTTGATTTTGCTGTCATAGTTACCAGTGAATACGTCAGTAGTAGCGATCGCATTCAAGCTAAGAGTTTCTTGCTTAGCTTCCCATGGTTGACCAAAAGATGTAGCAGCTTCATTCGCAGCAGCATCAGGTTTAGTTTGTTGGTATTCAACTTCAGCTTGTAACCATGGCGTCAATTCTGCACCGATCGCAGCACCAACAACCAAATCACTTTGAAGCGCAACACCAGAACCATTAGTACCAGTAGGTGTAGTTCCGCCATCACGGCTAGTTAGAACATCACGTTGCTTATCTTGAGTATCTTCTGGATACCAGTGATAACCAAGCATTAAAGGGGTTACGGTAATACCCGCATTTGCAGCTGCAAATGGAGTAGCGACTAACATTGCTAATGCAATACGACTCATTTTCATGGAATGCCTCCAGATTAACATTTTGTAGTGTAACGCAAGCCTAAAACTTTGTTTTCTGTGTATAGTATATACACAATTTCATATGTTTTTAAGCTACTTGCTTAAAATTTTACAAAAATTGGACATCAAACCCAAATGTCACAACCCAATTGTCAATAGTATTGACAAACTTACTTACAATTACCGTTGTTATTCGGTAACTTGGTAAGGATTCTGACCTATCCTTGTGACGCAGTCTAGTCGTATTTAAATGCTTTTTCTATACTTTTTTATAAAAGTTTGATTGCTTACACAGTTTTTTTGTAACTATGACTTCCATTTATTGAAGAAAATAAATTAAAATTATTGCAAAACAATATGTATAAAATTATTATATTTTGACAAGTATCACAAATTCCCACATCAGTTTAACAATCTACAACGTATTTATTAAACAAACTGGGTAACAGAAACGAACAATAAATTAAAATTCGAGGTTTCAAGTGCGAGCTTCCACATATTCCAAACAATATGGTATTACTTTAGTCGAGCTGATGATCACCATTGCAATCTTAGCTATTGTAGCAGTGATTGCAGTACCCTCTTTCCAAGCCGTCATGGCTAATCTTGAGGCAAATCGAGTTCAATCTACCATGCGATCCGTTGTTCAAGACAGTAAACATCGTGCTTTTACCAATCGACAGCGTATTACGATTTGCGGCAGTTCAAATCTACAAGATTGCGATGCGCAGTGGTCTACAGGATTTATCATTTTTAATGATTTAAATATCAACAAAACAAAAGATCTTGCTGAAGAGATCATAAAGAAGCACAGTTTCAATTTGAAACATGGCACACTCTCTTGGCGTGGTTTTGGTGGTAGTGCATTATTTTTTCAGCCTGATACTGGTCTCCCTCGTGGATCGAACGGCAGTTTCACGTATTGTGCGAACTCAAATAAACATCAAAAGATTATTATTGGCACGATGGGACATGCACGACATGAAACGGTGACCAGTTGTTAAAATTTAACCATCCCCATTAATCTCCCTAAGAATTTGGTAACAAATGAACGTATAGTTTCGCTTTATTTTGTACCTATATTTAAAAATGACTTATAGTTTGTTCATCTTTTTATAAGCCACTAGATTTTACACAGGAGTTTATTCATGTCTGATATCGTAATTGTCAATGGTGCTCGTACTGCAATGGGCGGTTTTCAAGGCAGTTTAGCAGGTGTTACCGCACCTGAACTTGGCGCAGTATCGATTAAAGAAGCGATTGCTCGTGCAGGTCTTCAGCCGACTGATATCGAAGAAGTCATCATGGGCTGTGTATTGCCTGCAGGTTTAAAACAAGGTCCTGCCCGCCAAGCCATGCGCCAAGCTGGTCTACCAGATACCACAGGCGCAGTGACCATTAACAAGCTTTGTGGTTCAGGTATGAAAGCCGTGATGCAAGCTGCTGATATGATCAAAGCAGGTTCAGCACATATCGTCGTTGCTGGCGGTATGGAATCGATGACCAATGCACCATACATTCTACCAAAAGCACGTGGTGGCTACCGCATGGGACACGGTGAAGTCAAAGATCACATGTTCTTAGATGGTTTAGAAGATGCTGAAACTGGCCGTTTGATGGGTTCTTTTGCACAAGATATGGCGAATAAAAAATCGTATAGTCGTGAGCAAATGGATCAGTTTGCGATTCGTTCATTGAAACGCGCGCAAACTGCGGTCAATGAAGGCTATTTTGCTGATGAAATCGTTCCTGTCACTGTATCTACACGCAAAGGTGATGTGGTCGTTGATAAAGATGAGCAACCGTTCAATGCCAATATCGAGAAGATTCCAACACTTCGCCCTGCTTTTGCTAAAGATGGTACCATCACAGCAGCCAATGCAAGTTCGATCTCTGACGGTGCGTCTGCATTAGTATTGACGACTGCTGATAATGCGCAATCAAAGGGTTTAAATCCACTAGCAAAAATCATTGCTTACGCATCAAACTCACAACATCCATCTGAGTTCACCATTGCACCAGTCGGCGCAATTCAAAAGGTGCTTAATCAAACAGGTTGGGATGCACAAGATGTTGACCTTTGGGAAATCAATGAAGCATTCGCCATGGTTGCGATGTGTCCGATTGATGAATTCAGCCTTGATATTGAAAAAGTCAATATCAACGGTGGTGCATGTGCACTTGGCCATCCAGTTGGCTCTACTGGCTCACGCATTATCTTGACTTTGATCCATGCCTTAAAACGTACTGGTGGTAAAAAAGGTATTGCAGCACTATGTATCGGCGGTGGTGAAGCAACTGCTGTAGCGATTGAATTATTTTAATTCAAAAGTTTAAACAGAAAATCCCGCACATTGATGCGGGATTTTTTTGTTTAGTGGAATAATATTCATACAACAATTCAAAACTAGGATGTTACATAAAACATCGTATATTATTTAAACATCTTTTTCAGAAGTAAAACTCATCCAGCAATCAAAGGATATAACAATGCAACTCAATCATTATTTAAACTTTAAGGGACAAACCGAAGCCGCATTCTTATTTTATCAATCTGTCTTTGGCGGGACATTTTCCAATATGACTCGTTATGGTGATATGCCACCCGAAGATGGTGTGAATTTAACTGAGGAAGAACGCAACTTTATCATGCATGTGTCGTTGCCACTTAATGATCATACAGAGCTTATGGGTTCTGATTATATGGAAGCCTTCTGTGGTAATAATGCTCACGGTTTTATTCAAGGCAACAATCATTATATTTCCATCAATTTAGTGAATGATGAAACTGAAACCCGTCGTTTGTTCAATCAATTATCTGTAAACGGTCACGTCGAAATGCCTTTGGAAAAAACTTTTTGGGGTGCGTTGTTTGGTTCTTTTGTTGACCAGTTCGGCGTGCAATGGATGGTGAACTGTCAATTGGATGAAGTGCATAATAGCCAAGACATTGCTTTATAATTTCATCTATATTCAAATATTCTAGTCATAAAAAATCCCGCACGATCTGCGGGATTTTTATAAACAGTACGACTTATTTAATGACTGGTTTGATAGCTCGCTTCACGTACCGCCGTTGAAGCTTGATATGGATGGGTAAAATCATTCAAACCTGCCGCAGCTTCTTGAATATCTTTGCCCTCTTTAATCACAAAGCTATCAAAACCTGAACGCTTTAGATAATTCAGCACATCTTTAAAGACATCACCAACTGCACGCAATTCACCTTGATAGCCTTGACGGCGTAAAAGTGCTGCAAAAGAATAACCACGCCCATCACCAAAACCTGCGAAATCAATAAAAATCGCATCGAGTTGATCGACTGGATAATCTGTGGTTTCAGGTGAATCTTCCGCAGTCAAAAACAGTGCTTTTTTACCTGTGACATTCGGCAATTGGTCAAGCTGTTCAACCGTTAATACCACATCACCTTGTGGCAACTGCCCTGCTTCAGAAACTTGCTGAAAGGTATTATCAAAAATACTGCCATCTTTGGCGAGCACAGGCTGAGTTAAATTAAGCATATGCACGCTCCTTAAATGGTTTGATGCCAACACGACGATAGGTATCGAGGAAACGCTCTTCACCTTCGCGTAGATCAAGATAGGTATTTAGAATTTCTTCAACCACATCAGGCACAGCTTCTGCAGCAAATGATGGTCCAAGAATATCACCAATCGACGCATCATGATCGGCGTTACCACCTAAGGTAATTTGATAAAATTCTGCGCCTTTTTTATCCACGCCCAAGATACCGATGTTACCGACATGGTGATGACCGCAGGCATTCATACAGCCTGAGATATTTAAATCCAATTTGCGTAGGTTATAAACGGTATCTAAATCATCAAAACGACGGGTAATCGCTTCTGAAATCGGAATTGACTTAGCATTCGCCAATGAACAGAAGTCACCACCTGGACAGCAAATAATATCGGTAATAAATCCGATATGAGCACGTGCCATATTGGCTTGATCAAGCATTTTCCAGAGTTCAAACACATCTTTTTGTGGCACATCAGCAAGGACGATATTTTGCTCATGCGTGGTGCGAAGCTCACCAAAAGTGTATTTATCGGCAAGATCGGCGATAAAGTTCATTTCTTCTGTGGTGACATCACCTGGCGCAACACCAGCACGTTTTAAGTTAATGGTGACAATATGATAGCCCTGCACCTTATGCGCATGGGTATTAACATTAAACCATTGCTTAAACTTCGGATGTTCTTCGAACAATGCGCTAAAATCTTCATTTGGCAAGTCTTGATAGTCAAATGGTTGAAATACCGCATCCATTTTTGCTAAAAGCTCAGGCGCCACTTTCATTTGATCTTTGATTTGCGCAAATTCTGCTTCGACTTTTTCAGCGAATACTTCAGGGGTCAGTGCTTTCACCAAGATTTTAATACGGGCTTTATATTTATTATCACGACGACCATGCAAATTATAAACACGTAAAATCGCTTCTAAATAACCGATGAGATCTTCACGTGCAACAAAGTCACGAATAAAGCTACCAATCACAGGAGTACGACCTAGACCGCCACCGACTTTGATTTTATAGCCCATTTCGCCTGCATCGTTACGCACGATATACACGCCAATATCATGAAATGCAGTTGCAGCACGATCAGTTTCTTCCAAAGCAGACACGGCAATTTTGAATTTACGTGGCAAGAAGGCAAATTCTGGGTGGAAGGTACTCCACTGACGAATCAATTCACAAGTTGGACGTGGATCTTCGACTTCGCCTGCAATCACACCTGCGTATTGATCGGTTGTGGTATTACGAATACAGTTGCCCGATGTCTGTGTCGCATGCATTTGCACGGTTGCAAGTTGCTCAAGAATTTCAGGAATATTTTCCAGTGCAGACCAGTTCAACTGAATATTTTGACGGGTTGAAACGTGTGCATAGCCACGATCATATTCCTGACTAATTTCGGCAACTTTGCGTAATTGCGTCGAGTTCAGCAAACCATATGGCACGGCAATACGAAGCATTGGCGCATAGCGCTGTACATATAAGCCGTTTTGCAGTCGCAGCGGACGATACTCATCCTCGGTCAATTTCCCTGCAAGATAGCGTTCGGTTTGATCTCGAAACTGGGCAACACGTTGATTGAGCAACTGTTGATCGAAGTCGGTATATAAATACATGGCGTTCAGCTAGTAAGTCATTCTAGAAAGGTGTGTAGCATACCGACATTTACTTGATCAATAAAATGCTTTTTTTGCATACTTTATTTCGATTTTATTGATAAGTCTGCTGATAATAACTTTTAGATGATAAAAAAACGCCCACCGAGGTGAGCGCTTTTGAATTGAGCTTTTTAAATCAGACTGAGATTATTTGCTATCAGGTAAAGCATAGGCAATCAAATAATCACCCATCTTCGTTCCGAATGAACCATGACCACCCGCCATGATCACCACGTATTGCTTACCATAGCTTTCATAAGTCATTGGTGTCGCTTGACCACCTGCAGGTAGTCGTGCCTCCCAAAGCTTGTCACCATTGGTGACGTTGAATGCACGGATATAGTTGTCTTGCGTTCCTGCAACAAACATTACATTACCCGCTGTTGAGATTGCACCACCAAGACCTGGCACGCCTATTTTAAGTGGTGGTAATTGCATCACGGTTGGCAAGCTATCACGAATCGTGCCGATCCGTTTTTTCCACACCACTTCATGGGTTTTCAAATCCACACCAGCGACATAGCCCCATGCAGGTTGCTTACACGGCAAACCAAGTGGTGATAAGAAAGCCTGAATATCGACACCATAAGGTACGCCATACATCGGTTGCATGCCATGCTCTGTCCCTGCACCACGTGCTTGAAACTCACGGTTCGGATCAGCAGGAATCAAGCGAGACACAAATGGCAAGCCAATCGGATTCATCACCGCAATCTGACGGTCAGGGTTGATCGAAACACCACCCCATTCAAATACACCTAAATTACCAGGGAAGACCAATGTGCCATTTTCCGAAGGTGGTGTATAAATCCCATCGTAGTTCAATGACTTGAAATAAGCACGGCAGTACAATTGATCAAACATCGTCGCACCCCACATGTCTTTGTCTTGCAACTTATCTTTTGGTGCAAGATTGAATGCAGAGAACGGCTGTGTCGCTGAATAACGCTCACCTTTGGTTTGTGGACCATGTTTCACCGTTTGAGGTACTGCTTTTTCAGTAATCGGGACAATAGCTTGACCATTACGACGATCAAGGACAAAAACATTACCTGTTTTGGTCGGCACATAAATCGCTTCACGCATTTGACCTGCTTGATCTTGAATGTTCGCCAAAGTCGGTTGCGCAGGTACGTCCATATCCCACAAGTCATGATGTGTAGTTTGGAAGCTCCATGCCAGCTGACCCGTAGACGCATTGATCGCTAACATTGAATTGGCATAACGTTCTTTCAGTTCATTACGATCGCCACCCCAAATATCAGGTGTGCCTACACCCGTAGGCACATAGACCATATCAAGCTTGGCATCATAAGCCAGCGGCGCCCACGCATTCGGTGAGTTATGCACGAAGGTGGTGCCCTCTCCTGGCATTGCATTTGGATTTTGCGCACCTGTGTCAAACACCCAAAGCAATTCACCTGTATTGACATCATAACCACGAATCACACCAGAAGGTTCTTTATTCGAATGGTTATCTGTTACAGCACCTGCGATCACCACAGTCGTCCCAGACACCACACCAGGTGAGGTTGGGTTATAGCCACCTGGATAGGCATAAGGCATGAACTTTTGTAAATTCACTTCACCATTGTCACCAAAGTCAGAACACTTTTGACCTGTATCCGCATTGACTGCGATCAAACGACCATCATTGACTGGTAAAAATACTTTGCGTGGACATTCAGTTGAGGTAGATTTTTGACTTTCCAAGCTCTTTGCAAACTCGACAGTATTTGCTGCATCGTAATACATCACACCACGGCAGGTCAGATGTTGAAAAGAGTCGTCTGAAACAAGTTTTGGATCGAATTTCCACTTTTGTTGACCTGTCGCAGGGTCAAGTGCGATCAACCATTGATGTGTTGTACACATATACATGTTGTCGCCGATCTTGATCGGTGTAACTTGGTTGGTGGTTTCCGCTGAGTCATTCTCAGTCTTGAAATCTCCCGTACGATAAGTCCAAGCAACTTCCAAGTCTTTGACATTTTGATCATTGATCTGTGTCAATGGCGAGTAGCGTTGTCCTGCTTGGGTGCGACCATAGGCAGGCCAGTCCGCATCTGCGACACCATCGACTGCTTGCGCTGAGGCAGGCTGTGCAGTGCTGAATGCACCTTGGATGCGCTGTGGATCGTTAAAGATCGCAACCACCATCAATACCACAGCAACTGCCAAAGTCCCAGCCAAGACCCATTTGCTAGGTTGTTTCGGTTGGGTAATATCACGCGTCACCGCAGGAATTAACATCCACAGACCAAGCACACCGAGCACATCCAACCGAGGTGCTAATGCCCAAAAGTCTGTACCGACTTCCCACACTGCCCAAATGATGGTGCCAAGCATTAAGACAGCATAGACCAATAACGATGCGATCGAGCGACGAAACAGTAACACGCCACTGACCAGTAGCATCAACCCAGCAATGATATAGTACCAAGACCCACCAAGAACCGCCAGATAAATCCCGCCAGCCAATAAAATCACACCAAATAAAACGAGTATCAACGCTGTAAATACACGCATACCTGATTCTCCAAATATTCTATTAAAAAAAATTTAAAACGCCGTCATAAATTTAATACCACCAACCCAAGCATCATCACTTTCATCATCGATTGCACCGATATGACTGATATATTGCACATTCGGACGGACAGTGAGCCAATTATTGACGTGAATGCCATAATACAATTCGGTATTGAACTCAACATCACGATTGTCCAAATCTTCATTGAGATGAATCCGAGAAAAGCCCAACGCTATCTCATCTTGCGGTCGATGATCAGCGAGTCCCTTATAGCTCAGTCCAAGATTTTGCATATCCACCACAGCATTAGTGTCTTCGTCAAACCATGTGGCATTAAAGAAAGCGGTTAGACCACGTATTGCATCGTCCGTATGTTGGGTAAGTTGTTGCTTACCTGACAACCAAAATCCTTGGCGATGATCGGTTTTGCTGGCATCGTTAATGGTTTGGGCATCCACAGTACTGCGTAAATAACCTGCACGATATTCTGCGGGTAAATTCGTTTGTGGTTGCCACACCACCTCCATCGGGATCAATGCGCCGTGTGAACCATCCGTACTGAGATTAAAACCTTTGCCACGTTCAAGATTTTCAGGATTATATTCATAGACACCCACTTGGGTGTAAAGCTCAGGCGAAAGCTGATATTTGACACGGGCAGCCCATTGGCTTACTGGCCAGTTGTACCACTGATCTCCAGCCCAGTTCCCCATTTGCGAACCACATAGTGCTAGGTTTTGGAAATTACAATCGAAGCTATTAAAGTCTTCACCTTCACCAAAACGCCCGACTTTGATATCGAGTTTTTCATCGAAAAACTTTTTCTTAATCCACAGGTCAGTTAAACGCCACGTTTGACCACGCCCCCAAACTTCTTGTACAGAACTCATCTGTCCAGACAAAGCCTCAGACGTATTACTCAAATTCCGTCCATCACGCCACGTCACGGTGATATTTGCTTCCGTATCTTGCCAGCCCAAGATTTTTTCCAAATCCAGCTGTGCACCCAGTGCCAATTGTCCTGAAAACTCAGTCTGATGATCACTATCCCGAGAAGAGTCAAGCAAGGTCGCCGACTCGCCTGTATAACCCAATGAAAAATCATAGCCATGTTGTGATAATGCAGTACGCTGACCTTTCCAATCACCCAACATCCACGAGCTTTCACTGGAAAACGCTGTATCTGCGTAAATTGATTGAGCCATCACAGCAGACAATACTATCGAAATCGAAGATACGGATTTCAACGCTAAGCCGTTGACACTTAATCGCCCTGCTTTGGACATCACAACCTCTCGGTGACTTATTTTTTCTTAATATAGTGTAACAATATTTACTTTTATGATATTACCTTCTATTTCATCATGCGGTGTATTCAACCCTCAAAAAATGTAAAAAATTACGCTTATCTTTATGAATTTATTGTTTTTTATAAACAAGCTTAGACTTTAGTCTAAAGCATTTCTTAGCGAGCAAAATTGAATGCCTATTGATATTTCACACCAGTTACCATTTGCCTGCACCCAAAGCTTGACCGACATAATCGTAACGCATTTTTGAACGTGAAAATTGAATTGGGTTTGTCAGTTGGCGCTCAACCGTTGCATTAGATTCGTTTGGATTCGCTAATGGCACATTGACAACCCATTCACGCTCAACTGCCAATTCAGAATGTAGCGCTTCTGCCAAACTTAAAACTGGCTCTACACACAAATCACGCTGTGCAAAAAAATCTTGCCAATACGCCAAGTCTTTCGTTTCAATTTTATTTTGAATCGCTTCTTTTACTAATTTCTGATCATCGGGCAATTGCGATAGACCTTTTTCAGCGACAATAGATAATTGCAAAGCTTGCGCCAAACCCTGTAAAAACTGAGGCTCTAAGCCTCCAATAGATAGGTATCGACCATCGGCACAGCGATAATAATCATAAAAACTACCGCCATTTAGTGCGGCGGATTCTGCTTCTGCATTGTGATTGGCCGCCAGTTGAGCAGATGCCGCCATATTATTCAGGCTGACCGCACAGTCTGTCATCGAAATATCAATATACTGTCCCAGACCACTACGAGCACGTTCAACCACAGCCGCCAAGATTGCTATCACCGCATGCAGTGAACCACCCGCCACATCAGCAACCTGCACACCCAAAGGCGGTGGGCCAGACGCTTTACGTCCGCTATGCCCTGCAATCCCTGACAAAGCAAGATAGTTAATGTCATGACCTGCACGATTGCGATATTGACCAGTTTGTCCATAACCTGTAATTGAACAATAAATCAATCGTGGATTGATCGCAGAAAGCGTCTCATAACCTAAACCGAGTCGTTTCATCACATCAGGACGGAATTGCTCAACCACAATGTCATAATCTTTAATTTTTGATTTGATCAGCTCAATACTGTTTGCTTCCTTTAAATCGAGGGCGATCGACTGTTTATTTCGATTGAGATAGCTATGTGCTGTGGCTTGTCCATTGGCATAAGGTGGCATTACACGCACCAAATCCACCCGAGTTGGCGATTCAATATGCACGACTTCTGCACCCATATCGGCAAACATTAAAGTCGCAAAAGGACCTGGTAATAAAGTCGAAAAATCTAAAACTTTTAAACCACTTAAAGCACCATCCATTTCACACATTCCCTAAATCTTTATTCTGCAAAGCCAGTACCATAATGTATGTTCGAAGCACCAGACAATACGCATTTTGCTCAAATGCCTTGTCATTTTCTGCCAAGCCAAATCTTATTCGACTAAAGTTAATATTTGATTTCATTCAACATTAAGTAAATGATTGATATGAGAATACTGCAATTTTACTCAAATTATGACATATTCAAGAATATAAAATATGCGTTATCATAATTACTCAGTGAACAGTTGTATTTTTTAGCAAGAACGAGATTGCACTGATGCAGTGAAATCCAAGAAAAGGTCAAAAACATGAGCCGTGATACGATTAGCATTCATTTTGTCAATGCTGCGCTTACAGGTGTAAAACGTCTAGGACTAGATATCGACACGTTGCTGTCCCACGTTGGCATTGAAGCAGAGTTGCTCAAACAACCCAAAGCACGTATTTCTCCCGATCAATATACCCAATTTGCTCGAATGCTGTGGCTTGTCACACAAGATGAACACATTGGTTTTGATGTACAACCACGTAAGCTAGGCACCTTTGCCATGATGTGTCAGCTGATTATTCATTGCAAAACTTTGGGCGAAGCATTAGAGCGGTCCACCGAGTTTTATCGTTTATTTGGTGATGAATGGTCGGTAAATCTTGAACGTGATAAACATGAAGCACGTTTGATTCCTGCGATTCCGCCGAAATACGATCCTGATCATTTCGTTACCGAAAGTATGCTGATGATTTGGCACGGCTTAGCCTCTTGGTTGATTGAGCGTCGTATTCCTTTAGAACGTGTACATTTTGGCTATGATCGCCCAAAACATGCCGACGAGTACGATGCATTATTTTTTGCGCCTGTGATTCAATTTAACGCACAGCGCACAGAAGTCACTTTTGCAGCAGATTATTTGGATTTGCCAATTCGTCAGACTGAAGAAACTCTCGCAGAGTTCTTAAAAACTGCACCCGCAGGGCTTTTGGTGAAATTTAAAAACACCAACTCTCTGACCAATCGTATTCGTGATGTATTGAAAAGCCATATTGGCGAAGAAATGCCAACGTTGAATGATGTCGCAGCGATGCTCTATCTTTCACCACAAACTTTACGTCGTCGCCTTGCCACCGAAGGCAAGAGCTACCAAGGTGTCAAAGATGCGCTACGTCGTGATGCGGCTATTCACTTATTATTGCGTCATGATTTGACTTTGGAAGATGTCGCACAACAAGTTGGCTTTAGTGAAACCAGTACATTCCACCGTGCATTTAAAAAATGGACAGGTGTAACACCTGGCTTATATCGCCAGCTTCATGGCGGCTATCGTCATAGTGAAAACTTGGAATAAAAGAACCGAATTAAATTGAATTTCAGCGTAATATTTGTTTGATCTTTGCTTGCAAAGCTCCTATAATTTGCGCTTCTTTTCGTTTGGTCATTTTGTTTTGTGTGATTACGCAATTTAAAAATGAACAAACCAACTATAATAGGTAGTAGTGAATGAAAACTCTCAGTGCAAAACCTGCTGAAGTGCAACACGACTGGTACGTTGTGGATGCATCAGGTAAAACACTTGGTCGTTTAGCGACTGAAATTGCTCGCCGCCTTCGTGGTAAGCATAAAACAACTTTTACACCGCACGTTGATACAGGCGATTACATCGTAGTGATCAATGCGGAACAAGTTCAAGTTACTGGTAACAAGTCACTTGACAAAAAATACTATCGCCACACTGAATTCCCAGGCGGTTTGAAAGAGACTAACTTTGAAAAATTAGTTGCTCACAAACCTGAAGAAATCTTCCAACGTGCTGTTAAAGGTATGTTGCCAAAAGGTCCTCTTGGTTATGCAATGATCAAGAAAATGAAAGTGTATGCTGGTAGCGAGCACCCTCATACTGCTCAACAGCCGCAAGTTTTGGATATCTAAGGGATAAAAGACATGGCTCAAAATTATGGTACAGGTCGCCGTAAGACCGCAACTGCACGTGTTTTCTTATCAGCTGGTACTGGTAAACTCGTGATCAACAACCGTTCTATTGAAGAATATTTCGGTCGTGAAACTGCGCGTATGGTTGTTCGTCAACCGCTTGAGTTGCTTGAAGCAACTGGCAAATACGATCTTTACATCACTGTTAAAGGTGGTGGTATCGGTGGTCAAGCTGGTGCAATCCGTCACGGTATCACTCGTGCATTGATCGCATCTGACGAAACTTTGAAGCCTGCGCTTCGTCAAGCTGGTTTCGTTACTCGTGACTCACGTGAAGTTGAACGTAAGAAACTTGGTTTACGTAAAGCACGTAAACGTCCTCAATTCTCTAAGCGTTAATTTTTTCAGAGCTACGGCTCTTTACGAATTACGGTTTACAGAATCAAAAAAGCCTCGGAATTTTCGAGGTTTTTTTTATGGCAAGTGGTTAATGGCGGATAGTTAATCGCTAGAGTTTATAATGGTAAATTTTCAAATACCCTTCCTACACAAAAATCTGAGCAGAAAAAACCACACATAAAAAAAGAGCCACCGTTATGGCAGCTCAATTTTAAAAAATCAAAATATAAGATGAATTAGAGCAAATCTTTACGGATCAATGATTTTACTTTTTCCACCGTATCTAGTGGGTGCTCTAGTGGGAACATATGTCCACCTTCGACCACTTGAAAAGGAATACCTAACTTACGCTTTGCCACGTGAGGAAATTTACGCTTTAAAAATTGACTATCTTGCCCAACGACTAAATCTACTGGAACTTTTGGCTTAGGTTGAGGCAACCACCACAGCGATGGATTTTTTCTAAAAATTTCCACTTCGGCTGCCTTAGGAATGGTTAAAGTCACACCACCACGCACGGTATCTTCAGTTAAACCTTGTTGAATATAAGCATTAAAGCAATCGGGATCAAAGTCTTTAAAAAAGCCTCGACCTGATAAAAGCTGTGCAGCTTGCTCACGACTTTCCCAGTGATCACGGCGATGCTTTGACAATCCCGCAGGTGTGATGTGATCCACGAACTTTGGATAAAACAATTTGGACATATGGAAGACCAAAGATGCTGCGCCCAAGATCAATGGCGGATCAAGCATGACCACCTGACTAATCAAGTCTGGACGCTTATTCGACACCATAAAACTCAGTACAGAACCGAGCGAGTGCCCTAGCGCGATCACTTTACGACCATTGGCTTGTGATTCAATGCTATCTGTAATTTGCTGAACCAAATAATCCCAATGATTGGTAATCGGATAGCGAGGATTCGCACCAATCGGTGTGGTATAGATGATGTCATATTCATCAGACAGCGCATCAAATAGCTTTTGATAGGTTTCAGATGGAATGCCATTAGCATGAGCAAAATGAATCAGTGGTTTCATAGCTGATATTCGTGTTGGATTAGACCTTTATCTTCTCCCTCTTGCCGATTTCAGACAAGAGGAAGAACTGAGCAGTTTTACAATTGCAATCAATGATTTTTTATGTGCAAAGTATGTTCAGCTTGCACGACTAGCCAAAATTATTGCAGTTTCGCCTGTTACTGTAATTTTGCTTGTGACTGAGCTTCGATTTGTTGATTGATCGAGTGACCAATACCATTTCCGATAGATGTACCAACCGTGCCAAGCAAAGATTCAAACGGACTACGTTTTACGGTGTAATCAACTTTTTTATCAACATTAAGCTCACGTGCTAAAGTGGTGAGATTGCCTGCTTTGTCCGCCAAACCAATTTTGATCGCTTGATCACCTGTCCAAAATAGCCCTGAGAATAAATCTGGGGTATCTGCTTTCAAACGCTCACCACGACCTTGTTTCACCGCACTGATGAAATGTTCATGAACATTATTCAGCAAGGCTTGTACGTGGGCTTTCTCTTCTTCATCGACTGGCTTCGTCCAACTTAATAATGATTTATGATCACCCGAAGTCATGGTACGATCTTCCACACCTAATTTCTTCGCAAGCTCCGTCACGCCATAGTTTGGCATCACCACACCAATCGAACCAACAATACTTGATGGGTTGACGTAAATCTCATCAGCAGCAGAAGCAATATAATACGCACCTGATGCGCCCATATCACCGATCACAGCATAGACTTTTTTATCGGTATGTTGTGATTTTTGATAGCGGATTTCTTGCCAAATCTCATCCGACTGAACAGGTGAACCACCTGGTGAGTTGATGTTAAGCACCACTGCTTTGGCATTCTTCGCTTCAAAAGCACGCTTTAAGGCTTTGTTGGTATCTTTACTATTCACGCTATTGGCATCACCTGCGATCATGCCTTGAATATCGACCACTGCAACGTGTGAATCCGATACCATCGGCGCACCATCCACTTGCGTCGAGGTACTACATCCTCGACCCAACATGATCAAAATAAACATCAAATAGAGGAATGAAAGCAATTTAAAAAAAATGCCCCAACGGCGAGTACGACGTTGCTCTTCGACAGATGCCATCACGGCTTTTTCTAATATTTTCCACTCTTGACCTTGCACTTGGTTTTGATCAGAATGATTTGATTGTTGTGAAGATGGTTTTGGTGGCCAATCCGACATAACACTGTCCTAAATAAAAGGTTTTGGCACATCATACAGTTAATCAATTCAACTGCCTATATTGATCTGTAAATCTTCTTTATCTCGTTGTTTTTTGGCTTATAATTCAATTATATTTTTTATTGTGAATTTATGATTTTAGTGAATACTTATGCAAAACAAGACTAATGGACTAGCTTGGCTTGTGCGAATATTTCATTACGCACCCTTACCGCTGTTGCAAAGTCTTGCCAAAATGGTCGCCAACACATTGTCGGTCTTGCCGTCGTTTAAAACCATTCAAACCATACGACTGAACATCGAGATTGCACTTGGTGATTTATCCGAAGCAGAACATGAACGTATCAGCAAACTCGCCATTCAAAACGAGCTGACTTCTTATTTTGAATTTATGCAGATTTGGCAAAATAACAATCAGCAAAATCTGGCTTTGATTCATCAAGTGCATGGACATAGCCATTTTAAACAAGCGCTGAATGAAGAAAAAGGTGTGGTTTTAATCATTCCGCATTTTGGCACTTGGGAGGTGATGAATGCGTGGATTTCGCAACATACCGAACTCACTATCATGTATATGCCGATCAAAAATCCAAGCATGAATCAAATCGTATTAGACGCGCGGCAACGTGAGGGGGCGACACTGGTACAAACCAATGAAACTGGCGTGAAGCAAATTTTTAAGGCTCTAAAAGGTGGTGGAACCACCGTGATCTTGCCAGATCATACGCCTAAGCATGGCGGTGAGCTTGTACCATGGTTTGGTGTCCCTGTCGAAAGTAGCCAACTCAGTGCAAAACTCATTCAAAAAACGGGGGCAAAAGCCTTGCTCATGTATGCGCTACGCAATGATCAAGCAGGTTTTGAAATTCATATTGAAACGATGCCTGAACAAATCTATGACCGACAACAAAAAGGCACGGCGATCATTCATCAACATATTGAACAGCTTATTCGACGCCATCCACAGCATTATCACTGGAGTTATAAACGCTTCAAGGCCAATCCTGAAAGCAAAAAAATATATAGCTTGCCTCATGCGGAAAGCATCGACTTAATTCGTAGCATTCAATCTCGAAACACTTAAGTTCTAAACACTTAAGTTCTAAACACCTAACTTCTGAACATTCAATTCAGCCCCGAACGCTTCAAGACTAATTCGTTGATTGGTTGTAACCACTTCCGATCTGCTCGTCGGTATTGCCATGTCCAAGTTGAGTCAGCTTCTTTCTGCTCAATATGAACCCCACCCATCTGCGCCGTATCCACATAGGAAATATTTAAAGCCTCTAAGCGTGCAATGGTTTCAGGCGTTGGATGTCCATAACGGTTGTGGATTCCAACAGAGATCACAGCCAATTTCGGTTGAATTTGTTTTAAAAAATCATAAGCTGAACTGTGCCGACTACCATGATGCCCAAGCACTAAAATATCAGCTTCTAAATCAGGATAATCTCGCATCAGTTGGTATTCGGTGAGCCAACCAGCATCGCCCATCATGAGAATTTTGAAATTGTCGGTCACATGATTCGAAGTGATTAAAACCACACATGAGCTTTCATTTGCACTTTGTAATAAGCCACTTTCAATCGGCTCATTTGGCATGGGTGAAAGCACTTCAAATAATACACCATCCCATTGCCAAGATTGACCTCGCTCACATTGGATAAATGGTAGATCAGGATAATTGGTCACACCGTCTTTTTGTTCATTACTGCGTAGTTGTTTTACAGCGATTTCACGAATGACTGCATCTGTACCACCACGATGATCAAGATCGAGATGCGTCAATAATATTTCATCGAGCTTGCGAATACCTTGATCACGCAAATACGGCACGATCACACGATCGCCCATCGTCGGTTGACCCTCTTGCCACGCACCCATACCTGTATCGAGTAACATATGATGCTTCTGTGTATGTACCGCAATGGCTTGTCCCTGTCCAACATCCAAAATATCCACTGCCAAATGCGCACGCAGGCTCTGTTGAAAAATTATCGGAATGAGAAAGAATATTGCCCAATAGCGAGCAATCAACCCTTTGGGTAACATCAAAATCGCAACAGCAATCGCAATACAGAGCAAGCTCATGTCAGTAAAAAAGCTCGGCAAATATAACAAATTGGCAATCGGCTCAATCGCCTTTAAAATCGAATGAAAAATGGATAATAAAAAAGCTGAGAATCCCCACAACAATTCACCCAAAGGCTCACCAATAATCGGAACGACTTGCCAAATCAACGCCGATAAAATATTCAGTGGCACAATTAATACAGTCAAAAAAGGAATCGCAATGAGATTCACTAAAGGCGAAAGTAAAGATACCGCCTGAAACTGCCACAGCACAATCGGTAGCAAAGCAATAAAGACACGCCACTGTGTCTGCCACAACACCGAAAATGCATATTTCAGATGATCAACAAATGTAGCTTCAGGATGCGTGAAATCTGCCACCGTTGCCACAGACAGATACTCGCAATACAAGCGATCAACCACGTTCGCAATGCTGGAATCTCAAAGCCTGTAAACACCACATAAAAACTGACTAGACTGAGAAAAATCGGGATGTAGAATAATTGTCGTGGAAACTTTAAATAAAGATTCTCTAGTCTTCCCATTCGCATAGACAGATGTAACGTTTTCATCAACAACCATGTCAACATCGCCGCTAAAAGCAACACATGTGGTCCAGAAATTGCCAAAAGATGGCTGATACCCAGTACCTGAAAACGCTGTGTGGTGGCGTGATCAATGCCACTACGATCACCTGTCAATAAACCTAAAAGCAAACCTTGCTCTTGGCTATGTCGTGCTGTTTCAAAGTCGTTGAGATGGTTGTCATTGTTTGGCTCTAAAAGCTGTTGCCGAAACTCAAACCGTAATTTTTCAACCTGTAACCGCCAATCATTGAGTAAACCTCGCTGGTCTACCACGAAACGATACCAGCCCTTAGATTGAACTTCTGAAGCCGTGATCGACTCATAATAAAGTACCGTTGCTGTACCTTGAATGCCTTGTTGTAAGAGCCATTTTTCTTGATCAAATCCACCACGATTAACATAGCCATGCGGTGGCTTGATGTCCAAAGTCATCTTATAAAACTGACCCAGTGCCAATTGATCGGTACTCATGCCAACCACTTCACCCTGTGCATCATAGATACGCTTGGGGTAGAGTAATATTTTTAGACTACGATTTTGTTCGGGTATCAAAAGCTGTGCAGGCTGTCGCCAATTTTCTAGTTTGCCTTCGCTGAGCTGTGAAATATAAACAATGCCTTCAACGGTCTGTCGTTCGATCACATCATTGGCAAGTCGATGCTGTAAACGCTGATCGGCATAGCTCATTGCCAACATCAACGTTGAAATAAAAGCAATGGATTTGAGTGAAAAATTGAGACATTTCCAATGCAATACTCGATCAAAACGCCACAATAAGAGCAATAGTGATAAAGAGGTGAAACAAGGAATTGCCCAAAATAAAGAAAAATAGCGTTCAACGAATTCAAATGGCATCCCAAGCGTGACAATCCCGATAATCCATGCCAAACACAACCAGCGAATCACGACCTTGTCGCCTTTTTAGTACAAGTTATTAAAATGAATTTTTTATAATGAATCACTGCTTGACCATATTTAATACTTTATATTCTGATAAATTTAAAAGTAATTGAAGCCCAGTGAATTGTCGAGCGATTTATTTAAAACTGTTTAGAAAAAAACTGACCCAATTGCATAGATCAGTTCTTATAAATTTCTATCAAGATCAATGATTATTCTGCGTTAAACCATGCACCATCACGCATATGCAAGATTCGATCTGCGGACTGGGCAAGCGATTCATCGTGCGTCACGATCAACATCGCCATTTGACGTTCTGTCTGCAAATCTTTCAGCAAGCTAAAAATCCCTTGTGCCGTTTGTCGATCCAAATTCCCTGTTGGTTCATCGGCAAGAATCAGATCAGGATCAGTCACCAGTGCACGAGCAAGCGCCACACGTTGCCGTTCGCCACCCGATAGCTCACCTGGTTTATGATCCATACGGTGGCTTAAACCGACTTGATCAAGTAGCTTTTCTGCTTTCTTTTTTACTTCAAGAAAAGTCGTGCCCTGACGAAGCATCAATGGCATACAAACATTTTCTAAGGCATTAAACTCAGGCAATAGGTGATGAAACTGATAGACAAAACCTAAGTGCTGGTTGCGTTGATGTCCACGTTCTGCTTCTTTTAATGTATCAAAGCGTTGTCCTTTGAGGAAAATTTCGCCTTGCGTTGGCGTATCCAAACCACCAAGCACATGCAGTAGCGTACTTTTACCCGAACCACTTGCACCGATGACGGAAACGAATTCACCTTGTTGTACAGATAAATCTAATCCACGCAACACATCAACTTGATTACGCCCATCATCGAAACGACGATGCACATTTTTTGCTTCAAGGACAATATTGCTTTGGCTGTTCATCGCTTGGCTATTTACATTACTCATAGCGTAGTGCCTCCGCAGGTTGTGTCTTGGCTGCACGCAAAGCAGGATAGATCGTTGCAAGGAAGCTGAGTAGCAAAGACAACACCACAATGACTGCCACATCACGCCATAGCAGCTCTGACGGTAAATAATTAATCACATAAGCAGCGAGTGGATTCAATCCTAAAGCATTGGTGACCCAACTAAATACTGAGCTAATCGACAGTGCCACGGTGACACCGAGTATCGTCCCGAAGAATGTGCCGATCACACCAATGACGGTGCCATGCACAATAAAGATTTTGGTAATGGTCGATGGCGTTGCGCCCAATGTCCGTAAAATCGCAATATCAGCTTGTTTATCAGCGACGATCAGCACCAGTGACGATACGATGTTAAATGCAGCGACTAGTACGATGAGGAAAAGTAATAATCCAATCATGAATTTTTCCATCTGAATCGCACTAAACAAACTACCGTGTGTATAACTCCAATCCGAACCGTAGAAATGTGGAGGAAGTTGACTTAAAGCTTGATCAACCACATCAGGTGCAGCGAATACATCATCGAGCTTCATACGTACACTTTGCGCACCTTGAGGCAGTCGAAGCAAAATAGCCGCATCATTCAGCGCAACATAACCGACTAGACCATCGACATCCGCACCGACGCTAAAGATACCGACTAAGGTAAAGCGCTTAAAACGAGGTACCACACCTGCTGGTGATGGTGTCGCTTCAGGCAGGATCAAGGTAATTTTGTCATTTACTCTTAAACCAAGCGCATCGGTAAGGCTCTTACCCAAGATAATGCCGTATTCGCCTTGTTGTAGATTGTCCAGTGAACCTTGCACCATATGATCTTGGATAATGGATACACGTGGCTCATATTTTGGGTCAATCCCATTCACCACAAGCCCTGTCACCTGACCTTGTGAGGTGATCATCCCCTGCAACTGGGTAAACGGCGCAGCCCCTTGTACATGCTCAATATTTTCTACGACAGGTAATATATTTTGCCAGTCAGTGATGATATGATTTGAAGACACGGTCGCCTGTGGCACCATACCAAGGACACGGTTTTTAATTTCATTTTGGAATCCGTTCATCACTGATAAGACAATGATGAGTACCGCGACACCGAGCATCATGCCAATCATAGAAGATAAAGCATGAAAAGAGATAAAACGATTACTACGACGCGCTCGCGTATAGCGTAAGCCTATATAAAAAGCGATCGGTTTATACATACGATCAAATCCGAGGAAGTAAAAAATGGTTCAAACTCAGCACACAGCTCCCCACGGCGAACGTCGCCAAAGCTCACGAGCTGATGCATTATTGAGATTTAATTATCAGGAGATCAGCAAAGAACAAGCAGAACTTGATCCATACAATCCAGAATTTATGATACCACGATATTTTCTTTTACTTTCAGAACTTGCACAAATTGACAGCGTTCTTGAGTGGGAAATTGACGCAATAAAAACAGAACATCCAGGATTTGGACACATTTTTAGTTTGCTCAATCAAAAAATCGATTTGATCAATCATAGCACTTACGATTCTCTCAAAGGCATGTTGCCTAGCCCTGAGCGCATCAATATCTCAGAAAGTGGCTTGTCTTTCTTCACCAAATCATCAATGCAAAATGACAGCTACATCCATCTCACCTTTATGGATACCGAAAACAACTTCCAAGTTGCAGCCACTGCACACGTGGTCTACACCCTTGAAGGTGACGATGGCAAATATCGTATCGGTGCGCACTTTGTCAATCTACATGATGAGGATCGTGAAAAACTGGCAACTTGTGTCGAACGTATCCACAACGAAGAACATGAAGACGCTGACAACGCTGAAAGCTAGAACTAAATTTGGTTAAATAAATGATGAGTTCAACGTATGCGCTCACGAAGCATACGTTGAATATCTTGATAAAAATAAATCAATAAGCCAATAAAAATCACCACAATGCCAAAATACACCTGCATCGATAAATACTCTTGATTGAGCACCGCACCCAAAATCAACGCAATAATTGGTGTCATTACAGTCGTCAATGACAGCGTGGTCGCTGAGATATTTTGAATTAATTTAAAATAGCAAAACATCGCCACAATCGAAGCCACCACAGCGGTAAATAATAATGCAGAAATCGACTTGAGCGATGGCATTGTTGTTGGCACTTGATCCCAAATAAATGGAATAAAACCAATCGCAATAATGGTTGAGAAAATAATCGAACCCGAAGCCTGCGCAAATGGTGTGACTGGCGCATTAATCTGTTTGACGAAATACATCGAGAAACAATAAATCGTCACACTCGCCAACACTAAGAAAATCCCAATCACATTGAAGTGCATACTCTCTTGCGCAAGCAAACACATACTACTTAGCCCTGCGAGCGCCATAAACATCCCTAGCCACTGCAAAGTTCGAAGTTGTACAGAAAACCAAATTGCACCAACTAAACCTGTGATCACAGGTGCCATGCCGAATACCATCGCAATAATACTTGAGGACAAATGCGCTGTAGCAAGATAAGTAAACGTCTGCGATACAATCAGACTAAGGCTTCCTGCGAGATAGCTCAGACAAGTCTGCCGTGTGAATGGCAATGGAATCTTCATCAGCCACACCAAGCCAAGTGTCAGTGGTAAAGCAAGGAAAAAACGCAATACCATCGACCACATCGGTGCAATCGTATCCACACTCCAGACGATCGCAAGCGGTGTCGATGCCCAAATAAAAATAAGTGCAATGTACGTAATCACCGCATTTTGCTTGGAGATATTCATGCTTTACTCAAGAATGTGTTTTGTAGAATTTGGTCGAAAATAAAATGATTTTAAGCTTTAGTCAGTCGAATCTGTTTACGAATAGTTTGCTCTAGCGCATTGGCAAACTCACGTTTATCCCGCTCATTCATCGCTGCAGGACCACCAGTTTGCACCCCTGCTCCACGTAGGCTATCCATATAATCTCGCAGATGCAACCGTGCTTTAATATTATTGGCGGTGAAAATCTCACCACGTGGATGAATCGCCACACCACCTTTTTCGATCACTTGAGCCGCTAAGGGAATATCTTGCGTGACGACAATATCGTTGGCTTTCATACGTTCGACAATGGTTTGATCCGCCACATCTGCACCTGATAATACTTGCAGAGTCTTGATACGTGTTGATCGTGGAATATTTAAGGCTTGATTCGCTACAAAGGTCACTTCAAGAGCGAAGCGATCTGATGCACGATAGATAATGTCTTTGAGTACATTGGGAATGGCATCGGCGTCGATCCAAAGGTGAAATTGAGGTTCAGTAGCCATGAAAAAATGCAGATTATTCTAGATAATCTGCATTGTAGTCATATTTCGCTGAATTTACCCTATAAAAATAGAGTGTTTTACCTTGGTTGCATCCGAATTCCACCATCAACACGAATCGTTTCACCATTCATATAGGCATTTTCAATGATGAATTGTGCTGTTTGAGCGATTTCATCAGGTTGCCCAAGACGCTGTGGATTCAACACCGTAGCAGAAAGCGATTCAATGACTTTTTCACCCAAACTATCAAAGAGTGGTGTATGAATCAGTCCAGGCGCAATGGTATTCACACGGATAGCATACTGAGCAAGATCACGAGCAATTGGCAAGGTCATTCCCACAATGCCACCTTTGGACGCACTATAGGCAGCTTGACCAACTTGCCCCTCAAATGCGGCGACCGATGCAGTATTAATAATTACCCCACGCTCACCGTCAACCAATTCATTTTTTGCCATTTGCTCTGCCGCAAGGCGTAGTACGTTAAATGTACCCACTAAATTAATTTGAATGATTCGATTAAATTCTTCAAGTGGGAAAACGCCATTCTTACCAAGCGTTTTCACTGCTCCGCCCACTCCAGCGTAGTTGATACAAATATGAATCGCCCCAAAACGCGACATGGTTTGCGCTACTGCCTGCTGTACAGAAGACTCATCAGCGACATTGGTTTTGACAAATAAAACCTGATCTGAAAATTCAGATGCCAGTGTTGCTCCTGCAGATTCGTTAAAATCCAAAACCGCTATTTTTGCGCCCAACTGAACAAACCGCTTAACTGTTGCCAGCCCCAATCCTGATGCACCACCTGTAATAATGGCTACTTTATTTTCTAAATCCATATACTTCTCACCTCGCTTACCTTGCCACATACACTAGCAGAACAAATGTGTATCCTCTTTAGCGTAAAGCATCATTTCGTATTGTCATTATCGTCAATATGTTTAAGTAGCATAAATTCTGTTTTTACTGACAAACACTTGAAAATAATCATTTATGCCTTATAACTATATAAAATTCCATTGCATAAAAGTCGAGTACTTATGAGCCAACAGTCGAGCAACAAGCAACAACCTGAAATCATCTCAGTAAGCTGTGAAAACTTCGGCGGTCATGCCGAGCATTGGCGCATCTTAAGCCAACAGCCCGAAAATGAAGTCAGTGATTGGATGCAACAAGCGCTCGATGCCGCAAGCTCGCCAATGGGACTTTGTGATAGTGAAGATGATTTACCTAAAGATGTTTGGCTCCTTCAAGGTCCACAACAACCGATTCATCTACAACAAATCGTCGCCGTAGAAAATAATCATCCAAAGCACTTTATTACCGCATTTCCATCCTTCGACAGTCCTTATAAAGTCAATGCCAAAGTTGGACGAATTCTTGCTTGCCCAAATAACCATGAAGCCGTGCTACGTCTTGAGCTCGACGATACTAGCGTGATCTATGCTTATGATGCACTATATGTGGTCAATCAAAATCAATACGATGCCAATACCACTTATCAAGCCGAACTTTCTGCATGGGGATATGGACTCGAAGCTGTGCCAAATAAAGAAACCATGCTCATCGAAGACCCTGCGGCGATTCGTCACCATCGTGCTTTGAATGATATTTTGGCAGATCATGATGGTGAAACGCCTGATAATCTGCAAGATTTACTTGCTGCATGGCAACCCTCAAGTCCTGAAGATGAAATGCCTGTAACGCTCGATATTTCCAAAATGGTCGCTTATCTTTACGGCGAAACCATGGGTCAAGAAGATGAAGCGTGGTTTCAAGGCGATATCGTGGGGAAAAGCCAAGGACAGTTTTTTGATAAATCCATCACACTTTATGATGTTGCGATCATGCGTGAGGAAAAGTCGAAGCCAGTTATTTTGCGCTTAGCCGTCGCAAAAACTCAGCAAGAATTTGAAATTGGTGAATTTATTCGCGGAAATGTATGGATTCAAACAAAAATATATGCTACAACTGACAGCTAAGTCTAATTACTATGCAATTACAAGGCATAACAATGAAAAGCGATGTCCAACAGCCTCAGCCGATGGAAGCCATCTCTTTATCCAGTTTAAAGGTAGACAAATTTGCATGTCTGTTCTTCTTTTTGGGTATTGTGCTTAGCGCTTGGTTTCTACACAGCTTTATTATTTAAAAAATCGGCACAATGTAACTGTAACCGATTTTTTTCATACCCTTTCAATAGCTTAACCGTGTTGTTGCGAAAAGTCTTGCATAAATTCAACTAAAGCTTCCACACCTGCTAACGGCACTGCATTATAAATACTGGCACGCATACCGCCCACAGAACGATGTCCTGCAAGATTCAATAAATTGCGTTTTTCCGCCTCTACCAAGAAAGTTTTCTCAAGCTTTTCATCTGCCAAAGTGAATGGCACATTCATGATTGAACGATTGGCTTTGGCAATTGGATTTTGATAAAAACCACTTTGATCAATATAACCATAAAGCAGACTGGCTTTTTGCAGGTTAATTTGATGCATCGCATCTACCCCACCCTGCTCAAGTAACCACTCAAATACCAAACCTGATAAATACCAAGAATAGGTCGCAGGTGTATTGACCATTGAACCATTCTTCGCTTGATCGGCATATTTCAAGATGCTTGGGATTTCTGCTTTGCTTTGATCGAGTAAATCATCACGCACGATGACGATGGTCAAACCCGCAGGACCAATATTCTTTTGCGCACCTGCGTAGATCACGCCAAACTTTGATACATCGAGTGGCGTAGACAAAATACTCGAAGAATAATCACACACCAGTGGCGCATTCACATCTGGAATGCCTGCAAACTGTAAACCACCAATGGTTTCATTATCCGCATAATGCACATAGGCTGCATCATTTGAAAGATTCCATGCAGATTGATCAGCGATCGCCATCTTGCCATCAACAGTAGTTACTGCATCAATAACATTGATCTCGCCATAACGTTTTGCTTCTTTAAATGCTTTCTCAGACCAAATCCCTGTATTGATATAGTCTGCTTTGTTATTTTTACCAAGCAAGTTCAGCGGAATCGCAGAAAACTGAAGTGATGCACCACCTTGCAGAAACAACACTTTATAATTCTCAGGAATCGCAAGCAATGTGCGTAAATCGGCTTCTGCCTTTTCTGCCACAGCCACAAAATCATCGCTACGATGGCTCATTTCCATGATCGACAAGCCTTTGCCTTGCCAATCCGTCAACTCTTGCTGTGCTTTTTCCAAAACAGCAGTTGGCAATGAAGCAGGTCCTGCGCAGAAATTATAGGCTCGCATGGGATGTCCTCAAACAAAAATAATGGCGAAAAAAGAGATGCCTATTTAATCATAAAAGCTAGACATAAAGAAGACTAAGTATAGAGTCAGTCACAGTCATGATCGGTTAAAACCATTAAATTCAAATTGATCATTTGACAAAACATTGATTATTTATTTTCATAAAAAATAGAGTGAAACAATCCTGTAAATACACTGTTATTTTTGCGATTATTTTTTATACAATTTTCATAATTCCTGACAAATTATTTTGAATTTTCGCTTTTGCTTTTACTTAGCAAAAACATTGCATCGCCAAATGTTATTTCATCACGTTGAAATGTTATCAAAGCGTAAGCACTATTCATTATCTCTACAATTTTCACTAGCATGCCTTTCGTGACTTGCATTGATACTTAATGCAATTCAATTCATTCCAAAGCGCTTTAGAGTTTGCAAGTTTGAGCACTTACATACTGGAATGCCTTTGGACATTTTGTTGTGAAATTTAAAAGGATGCCTATTATGAAATTGGTTAACACATTATTGATTACAGGTTTAACGACGCTTTCTATCTCTGCATTTGCAGGTGACAAAATTGAACAAGCGCCAGCGACTTCACCTGAAGCACAGCTGAGCACACAAGCTGATATTCAAGCACCACAAGGTGCAACAGTAGTATCGACACAAGATACCTTAGCGCAAGCACCACAAGCAGACGAATCACAAATGAATCAAGCTGCTGCCGAAGCACAGCCATCTGACAAAGATGCTGATAAAGTAGCACTTGAAGAAGCTCAAGACAAAAAAGACGGACAGTAATTTATAATCTTGTCCTAAAATTTTGTTTTAAATGCTGTATAGATTGGGATTGCTTGGCGGTCTCAATCTTTTTAGATGACACTTTTTAAAGCAAAATGATGAATTATTCTGAAATAAATCTAAATCATTCAATTTATGAAAATCTAAAAAAATGAAAACAATCACTTGTTACATAGACTTACACCCATTTTGATAAAATACGATCAAATTGATTGAAGCAAGAGGTCAAGATGATTTTAAACAATATTGAGAATTTAAAACATGGCGGATTCTTTGCAATAATTTCCTCAACATTATTACTTGCTGGTTGCCCGTCGGTAGACAATATGAATTCTGACAATCCATCAACGTCGAATATCCAGCACTCGAATCTAAATCAAGCAAATCCAAACCAAGCTAATAAAAACCATGCATTGGCAGAGCAACAACAATTGCGTCTACGCTACCAAACACAACATCGTCAAGAAAAGCAACAATCTCAACAACAAGATTATGTCAAAGCCATGTCACAACAAGAAACAGGACAGGCGACTGCCAAGCAAGTTGCTGATCCTTGGACACAATATTATCAAGCCAAATCTGTACTTGAGCAAAGCAATACCAATCCAAATGACGTAAAAAGTGCTGTGCAATCAATACACTTCGCCGCACATCACGATGTCAAGGCGGCGCAATTGTGGCTTGCCGACGCCTACCAAAATGCATCACACGGTATCGAGAAAAACCAGAGTAAATCACTATATTGGCAACAAATCGCACAACAGAATAACTCTTAATATGCTGTTATAGCCCGATAAAAATTAGGTAAATAAAAAAAACCACGCCAAGCGCATGGTTTTTTTTAACACTATTTTTTCGAAAATAGTGAATTTTTATGATGAAATCTGATCGAAGTGGGCCGATAAGCCGGGTTCTGTCGAGAACGATCATTCCTCTAGGCGCACAATCACTCATACGCTCCAGCAACCTACCCGAATCCAGCGCGGGTCACGCCTCAGGATTCCTATTTGGTCTTGCTTCAGGTGGGGTTTACCTTGCCATGTACTGTTACCAGCCATGCGGTGCGCTCTTACCGCACCCTTTCACCCTTACCAAACCCCTTACGAGATATGGCGGTCTACTCTCTGCTGCACTTGCCGTCGGCTCACGCCGCCCAGACGTTATCTGGCACCTTACCCTTTGAAGCCCGGACTTTCCTCCCCTACCTCAGTCACGAAGACCTCCGTAGCAGCGATCGTCTAGCCCACTTCGGCGCACATCTTAGCAAAAAACTCGGAGAAAAAATATTTTTTGCATCAACTATTTTTCATATCAACTTTTTGCATCGATGATGCGTTGATACTTCTCGAGTAGTTGTTGTTCTGTTTCGATATGCCGTTCATCTTTTGGGATACAGCTGACGGGGCAAAGTAATGCGCACTGTGGCGTATCATAATGACCAACGCATTCGGTACACAGCGCAGGATCAATTTCATAAATGTCCTCGCCCATATAGATTGCTTCATTTGGGCACGCAGGCTCACAGACATCGCAATTGATGCATTCATCTGTGATTATTAACGCCATAATGGTTCCCTTAAAATAAGTTTAGCTTGTATCGCTAAATACAATTGTCGCTCTAAAGTACTTTAACGAGAACTACCAACCTTGTTGGTGTTTACGCTCAAATGCATCTGTCACTACTTTAGGTACAAACTTGCCAACATCACCATTCAATCGAGCAATTTCGCGCACCAAAGTCGAAGAAATAAATGAATACTGCTCAGATGGTGTCAAAAAGACGGATTCAAAATTGCTATCTAACTGACGATTCATATTTGCCAATTGAAATTCATATTCAAAGTCAGAAATCGCACGCAAGCCACGCAGTACAGCCGTTGCTTTTTGTTCTTGGAAAAAATTTACCAACAATCCATCAAAACCGACAAATTCAACATTATCCAAATGGCTCAGTGAGCTTTTAGCAAAACCAACCCGTTCTTCTAAGCTAAATACAGGATTCTTATGATGCCCGATCGCAATCGCCACCACCACCTCATCAAACATTTTGGATGCTCTCGCCACCAAATCAATATGTCCATTGGTAATTGGATCAAAAGTCCCTGGATAAATAATACGTGTTTTTGTCATGCGATTCTGTGTCATGCTTAGTGTGCCTTGTTCATCACTGTGGCGAATGAAATACTGTGATCATTAAATCAAGCTTTATTCTAGCAAAAACTTGATTTTTTAGCTAAAGTCACCATTGAAAAATCAAGGCAAAATAATCAACCATTGTTTATGAGATGGTTTGTTGTTGGTTTTATAAATTTTCTGGAAAAATTGATTTATGGCAAATGCAAAAGTCGTCAAAAAAAATAACGCTGGCACCATCGCACAGAACAAACGTGCACGCCATGATTATTTTATTGAAGAAAAATTTGAAGCAGGTTTGTCATTGCAAGGCTGGGAAGTCAAATCTTTACGTGCTGGGCGGATGAGCTTGGTGGAAAGCTATATTACCTTTAAAAATAACGAAGCGTTTTTATTTGGTGCACAAATCCAACCACTACTCTCTGCATCAACGCATGTGGTCGCAGAAGCAACTCGTACACGTAAACTTCTGCTTTCTCGCCGTGAGTTAGATAAGTTACTTGGCGCAGTCAATCAAAAAGGTTATACCTGCGTACCATTGGCATGTTACTGGAAAGGTCATTTGGCAAAATTAGAAATCGCTTTAGTAAAAGGTAAACAGCTACACGACAAACGCCAAACAGAGAAAGACCGTGACTGGCAACGTGATAAAGCACGTCTGTTTCATCAGTAATTTTGCGCTGAAAACTCACAAATTTAAAAGATTTTTTAGTCTGAAGTTGAAGCTAATATTAGCTTCAATTTCACATCTGTAATAATGTAGTTGATGTAATTTAGGTTCAATGCAAGGCAACCGAACGATGATGTACATTCAGAACATCGAGTGAGGTTAACGCAGTAGTGAATTAAATTACTTCGACGACTCAAAATTCGGCTTGTAGTCAAAGCCACTATCCATCACCCGATCTTGAAACGGCTTTAACGCTTTCTTATTTAAGCTCATGCTATTCACGACATTATTCGGGAAAATCTGAATACTGTTATTAAAGTGCTCAACATTGCGGTTAAAAATACTAATCGCTGCGCCGACATTTTCATTCTGATCGGTGATTTCGTGCATCAGTTTTTGATAAATCTCATTGGCTTTGAGCTCAGGGTAAGCCTCAACTTGTACATGAATGCCTTTCAGCAATTGTGAAGTTTGCTGTTCGATTTGCTCAAGCTTTGCCACATCTTGGGTATTTTGATTGAGGTTTAAAATATTCTGACGCAATGCGCTGATTTGCGTCATCGTGCTTTGTTCAAAATCACCATAACGATCAATCAAAGGTTGCAAATCATCTAGGATTTTAACTTTTTGACGTTCAAAACTCGCCACATCAGACCACGCACGTTTTGCCGCATTTTCATTTTTGACGATATTGTTGCGAATCACGATAAAGAAGAAAATGAATGCAAATATTATGCTGAAAAATATAATCCAACCCATAACTTAGTCCCCTGAAGCGTTCGTTCATTTTCAAACGGTTTAAATCTTTTTATTTCTCCAAAGGTCAACACATCATATCGGCAAACCTTCGATTGCTCTCATTGTAATCTATTTTTAGCTAAAATCCATGACAAGCCTTGATGATTTTGCAGATGATTACATGGTTATTTACTTCTAAATTCATGACATTAAAAAAAATCAAACATCACTAACAGACCCTAATAAAATTCAATGTTTTTGTCTTCTTTTATAAAAACACGCTCATCCATAAAACTTCGAATAATCGCCTGTAGGCTTTTTTGCATGCGCTCATAGTGCGGTGCTTTTAATGTACGCAAATGTCCACGAAGCTGTGAAATATCATCAATCGACTTAGATCGCGCACGTGTCCGAAAAATATCTTGCGTGCTGATATAGCAAAAGGCTTGCATCTCATCATGAAACATCAATGTGCCTCGCATATGATCAAGTTGGCTGGCCAAGGTGAGAATGCGACTTGGTGTCAGATTCTTTGCCAATTCAAATTCTTGCTGACCATAGAGATGAAAGTCCCGATTGAACTGCGCATCGCTACTCGTCCGAGAGATCGGATAGCGTTCATATTTCTGTCGCTCATTACTTACGCAAAATGCCAAGTTTGGCATATCAAATACACATGCGCCCCAAAAGTTTTTTCTAATCTCTTTGGTAATGGGCTCACCCTTGCTCGTCGGGATTTCAACTTCAGTCACAGCCACATATTGAAATAGTAATACTGGAAAATCATGACCTTGCACTTGCCACGATGTCGCTGCAAAATCCACAATTTCATTACCCGCATTACCCTGATTTAGACTTGCAAAGCCTTGTCGAACCCGAGCCAACATATAGTTTGGATTCATGCCTGCTTGGGTATTAAAATTTGGGAAATGGGCAAAACGTACATCATATTGATATTGAAAAGTGAGTGTTTCTAAGGATTTGATCACGCCTTCTACATCACTCTGATGCTCTATGGACAAATAAGCAAAACATGCCACCGCAATGCTTAACAACCACACCGTAATCAATAAGGCACCGTGATCATACAGAAATATTGACGTAAATAAGATACTTCCTGCACAACACAATAATAAGAAATAACTAAAAAGATTGTTATAGCGCAGATTGGTCGATACACGCCACGGATGTAAACCATCTAAAATCGCCTGCTTGCTTTTTGCAGTGCTATATAGATCAATAAGTTTTTCAACATTATGTGCGACTTTCTGATTCATCCGTTGATGAAAGTGCCAACGCTCATAGATTTTATTGACTGGCATGACGATCCTAATTGTTATTCAGTTATTTAAATTTATGCAGACTTTATCGCACTTAATTTATCTATTAACATTGCATCACCATAACTAAAGAAACGATACTTTTCCGCTACCGCATGTGCATACGCAGATAAAATATATTCACGACTCGATAGAGCAGAGACCAACATCAATAAGGTCGATTCAGGTAAGTGAAAATTGGTAATTAAACGATCAACTACTTTAAACGCAAAGCCTGGATAAATAAAAATTTGTGTATCGCCAGACCACGCTTTCAGCTCACCACCATGTGCCGATGCCGCACTTTCTAGGGCACGTGTTGCAGTAGTTCCGACTGCAACCACTTGATTACCCCGTGCTTTGGCTGCTTGGATTTTTTCTACTGTCTTTTCAGGCACTTCGCACCATTCAGCGTGCATGACATGCGTTTCAACTTTTTCCACCCGTACAGGTGAAAATGTCCCTGCCCCCACGTGTAAAGTGACAAAATGATATTCAATGCCTTTGGCTTTTAATTTTTCTAACATCGCTTCATCAAAGTGCAGACTTGCCGTCGGTGCTGCAACACTGGCAAGCTTATCAGGGTCATGAAAAACAGTCTGATAACGCTCACCATCGATCTCTTCTGCCTCACGATTAAAATATGGCGGAATCGGAAGCTGTCCATACTGCTCCAATATTGGCAAGATAGGCTGTGAAAACTCGACAATAAATAAATTCTCATGTCGACCTAGTACTGTTGCTGGAATTGCATCTTCTCCGATGAAAATTTCTGCGCCTGCTTTGGGTGTATTACTTGCCTTGATATGACAAAATGCTGTGCGATCAGATGTTAAACGCTCTACTAAGACTTCTATCGCTCCACCCGACGCACGTTTACCTTTTAAGCGTGCCTTCATCACTTTGGTGTCATTGAGGATCAGCACATCACCTTCATTTAACAAATCCAAAATGTCTGTAAACTGATGATCATGATACTGCCCATATTGATCAAGGTGTAATAAGCGGGAAGCACTGCGCTCTGCCAGTGGATAATGCGCAATCAGCGCTTCAGGTAAATCATAAGAAAAATCGGACAGTTGCATAATACGTCATCAAATCAGAATTTATCCCATTATACGTGATAAACCATCCATTGATTGACTGAATACCAAGCATCGTTTAAAAGTGATGCAAAATCATTAACACCGGCCTTAGATGTACTAAAATTAATCATTTAAACCATGAAATATATTGACAGAATTTCAGAACAACGTAATATGTGCATCACTTCCTCTCCCGAGGTGGTGAAATTGGTAGACGCGGTGGACTCAAAATCCACTGTCAGAGATGACGTGTCGGTTCGAGTCCGACCCTCGGGACCATTCTAAAAATAATCAATCTTTCGTAATTTCAGTTTCCTGCGTTAGCTCAACAAATTATCTACAACATCGTTTTGTCTCAAATCGCTGTCATTCACTGTGTATTATGAATTCACACTCGCAGAACTCTAACAGTAAACTTTCAAGTGAAATGGTTTATGATGTCATCGTGATTGGCGCAGGTGCAGCAGGATTAATGTGTGCAGCACAAGCAGGAAAGCGTGGTCGCAAAGTTTTAGTCTTGGAAAAGGCCAATAAAGTCGGCAAAAAAATCCTCATGTCTGGTGGCGGTAAATGTAACTTTACCAATTATAGTATCGAACCTGACAACTACATTTGCCACAATCCACACTTCGTCAAATCTGCGCTGTCGCAATATACGCAGTGGGATTTTATTGGTTTAGTACATGATTATGGTATTGCCTATGAAGAACGTGATCTCGGAAAATTATTTACATTAGATGGTGCAAAACACATCCTAAATCTGCTTCTTGAAGAATGCGCCAAAACAAATCATGTCGATATCCGTACTTCTGCCGAAGTCACTGATGTCCAAAAAATGACAAAAAGTGATGATGTAAATCTTCAACAGTTTTTGATTCAAAGTAGTCTTGGAAATTTTTATTGTCATTCTCTTGTCATTGCAAGTGGTGGCTTATCCATTCCCACTTTAGGCGGTTCAGGAATTGGTTATCACATCGCCAAGCAGTTTGGGCATCAGGTTTATCCAACACGTGCAGGACTTGTGCCCTTCACCTTTAGTGATCAATTTAAAGAAAGTACAGAAAAACTCAGTGGTAATGCGATTCTATGCACCCTATCTAATGCTAAAGCGAGTTTTACCGAGCCAATGCTGTTTACCCATCGTGGGCTGAGTGGCCCAAGTAGTTTACAGCTTTCGAATTATTGGCAAAGTGGTGAAACGTTCTATATCGACTTTTTACCACAAGACGATTTAAAGCACATATTGATTCAGCAAAAGCAGAAACAAGCCAAAGTGTTATTACGCACGATCTTAAACGACTACTTCCCTAAAAGCATTGTGAATGAGTTGCAAAAATTGATGTGGGCTGAACACAGCGAACTCGCCATTGGACAATGGTCTGATCAAAAACTGCTAAGTCTTGCGGGACTGATGCACCATTATCCTGTCAAACCATCGGGTACAGAGGGTTATCGTACTGCCGAAGTGACCTTAGGTGGTGTGAATACTGATGAAATCTCTTCAAAAACCATGCATAGTAAGCTGGTCGAAGGATTATATTTTATTGGTGAAATCGTCGATGTGACCGGACATTTAGGTGGTTATAATTTTCAATGGGCATGGTCGTCTGCTTATGTTGCAGGAAATGTGGTGTAGCATCCATGCTCTGCGATGAAGAAATCATGTTTAAAATTAATCAAATCTTCATCGTGTCCTTTTGGGAGAGTTTTACACGATCAGGAATAAGTTAATCATGATCTCGTGCATAGCAAATTAGCTATGACGGACAAGATTTGGCTTACGCACTGACGTGTCAATGTCTTGGCTTTCTTCGGAACCTTTTGTGTCACGCACAAAATTGATCGCCGAACCAACGACATAGATTGCAGTACCCATCATGAATGCTGGGATAAACTTCAAGTTTGTGGGTTGCTTCATATTTTTCAACATATCATCAACCTCCTTCAGTTGAACAGATTTTATACTAATCATTTTGATAACGACTTTTCTGCATATTGTCTGACAATTAACTTTTAGTGTGATCAAGATAACAAAAAAGCCACCGAAGTGGCTTTTTTTAATACAATCTAAACAAAAGTCAAGATTGTGAAGATATACACAAATAAATATTATTTATCTGTATCAGGATGCATATCAATATCAGTTAAATCAGATGGTAGGTCGACTTTCGCATCAGAATTAGCTGCGCCTGTTGACGGCGTACCACCAAAACTAGAAGTCTTTGGCTGATTTGCTAAAGGATTTGGCTTCTTCCCTTCTGATTCGGCAGTATCTAAAAGTTTTGACAATAAACGCTCTGCTGGTTCGCGACCACCCAGACCGAATGCCAAAGCAAATGCAACTGCAACACCGCCAAGTGTCAAGCCAAATGCAAGATTCACGATCGAATCCGCGATACCCATCGCACGAAGACCCATTGCGATAACTAGACCCATCACTAAGATGCGCACCAAGTTACCCAACCAACGAGAGCTATTGTATTCACCACGTTGAATAACATTCGCCACAGTATTTGCAAGCCAAAAACCAATGACAAGGATCACTGCACCAAGCAAGATGCTCGCACCGAATTGGATAAACATGCTGATCAATCCACTCACTTGTGTGAATTCAAGACGATTTGCAGCTTCAGAAGTTGCAAACAACATGGTGAAGAATACGATTAAGAAACCAACGAAGCTAGATACTTTTTGTTCACCCAAAAAGCGTTGCACGTCAAGTTTTGCTGGGATGTTATCTACACCCGTACCTGCAAGAAGCTCTGCAACCAACTGACCAACAAAACGTGATACCACGTATGCAATGATCAAGATAATCGCAGCACCAAGAATATTTGGAATCGCCGCCATGATTTGATTCAACATCGCAGTCGCAGGTTGAGAAATTGCTTCTACGCCAAGTGCATCAAATGCAATGATTAATGCTGTAATCATCACGATAGTGAATACAAATGAGCCGAGTAATTTTGGTAAATTTGAAGATTTAAATACACCTAACTTCTCTGCTTGGGCTTGTAAGCCAATACTGTTTAACAAACCTTCGGTAATCCCACGGATGATTTTTGCCAAGATATAACCCGCAAAAACAATGATACCCGCAATGAAAATATTAGGAATAAATGAAATCGCCTCAGTCACCATCACTTGCACTGGCGCAAGCAAACCTGTCAGACCAAGAATCGACAACACCATTGGTAAGAACAGCAACAAAATCAGCCAATAAGCAATATCAGCGATATTTTTACTTACTGGCGCAACACCAACGTCTGCGCTGAGTTTGTCATCAAGGTTTGTGCTCGCCAATACACGAGTAAGCCCCGCACGAACCAATGTCGCTAATAACCAACCGATCAGCGCAACAGCAGCAGCAGCAATCAGTGTTGGAATAAATGCGAGAACTTGACCAATCATATTCGAGAAAGGTGCGCTCACAGACTGAAGATTCAGTACATTTAGTCCAGCAACGATCGCAATGATCATAATGAACCAAAATACAATACGAGCGAATAACTGCTCGATGTTTGTTGACTGCTGTGTAGAGCGGCTAAGCTTGTCGTTAAGACCCGCAGAACCTAATAATTTTTTGACACCGCCTGAGATCAGTAATGCAACAATCCAACCCACGATCAGTATAGCAATCGCTCCAAGGATTGGATGGAATTGATCCCACAAATAATGAAAGTTTAGACGGTCACCACCGCCCGCACCGAAGTAGTCATTCATAAAATGGCTCCCGAATTAAGTTATTGTGATAAAAATCACGCTTTTGCGTAATTTTAACTA
>LUOR01000080.1 GCA_001626925.1 Moraxellaceae bacterium REDSEA-S32_B1 | reverse complement strand
CACAAGTTGTTCTTCTTTAATTCTTAATGAATCACTCAATGCTTCGTCAGCATCAAGCTAGGTCGGCTATATTACTCTCTATCTCTAAAAAGTCAACTGAAATTACAGATAATTTTTAAACCCACCCAATCAACCAAAAAATTTAACCATCAAGCCAAATAACTGTTAATCAACAAGTTTTTATCAGCATCCCCGCCGGTAGGTGCGCATTCTACACCATCACAATTCCAATTCAACCCCAAACAACAGATTTTTATACCGAGTGGTCGTTTCATGTTCATTTCTTTGCTTTATTGCTCATTTCTGAATCAAATACGTCGTTATTTGGATATTATTCTGTATTTGGGCTGTCTAAATATGCCAACAGCATTGTTAAAAGCTCTTTTTTCAATCGTGCTTCTTCGATTAAAAATTGATTGTGACTAACATAGCGCATCATGGTGAAGAGCGTACTATTGATAATGACAAAAGATTTATGCTTTAAGGTTTCAAAATTCCAATGACTATAAAAGCGGTTAAATACATAAAGCCCGACTTCAAAAAAATGTTTTTCAAGCACTTGCGCCGATTCGGACTCACTGTATTCATGCCAGTTTTTTAGGATTTCGATCAGAAAGCCTTGATCTGCTTTAAGCGATTCAAATCCGAATTCGATACTATTTTGAATCACTTCTTGAATACTTTTGTGTTGTTCTTCCATGACTAAGGCTTTAAACCCAAGTCCAAGTTTTTCACTTTTTCGCATGAGTAATTCTTCAACGATTTGCTCTTTGTTTTCAAAATATTGATAAATCGAGCCGACGCTCACACCTGATATTTCAGCGATTTTAGGTGTAGTGGTGTGAAGCACGCCATGTTGACTAATGCAATATAAGGTCGCTTCGAGAATATCATCGACGATGCGCTTTGCTCGCTGTTGCTGTGGTCTTTTTCTCATCTATGCTTCCTTGTCTTATCGCTAACACCACTCTGCCTATTATATGACAAGGCATTTCCATGAATGCGAATTGAATGCGAATAAATATTCATATTAACATATGATTAAATCTTAAACAGAGTAAAAGATCATGTCATTGACCTATCCGACTCGCCTCATGGCATTTGAGCATACCCAAAGTAGCAACTGGATGACGCAGATTCTAAATCATTTGTGCGATGCACCAGTTCAACCAAATTATGCTGAGCATTGTCAGATTGCACGTTCGTTAAATGATGGTGACGCTTTGATGGATCCAGTTATCGAATGGGTGATGCAAGCTCCTAAAGAACGTCGCAAATTGTTTGAAACAGCATTATTTCAAGGACTTAATCATTTACAAAGCGGTGCATCTGAATATACCCGTGATGATTTAAAGGTGCTGTATGACTTTTTTGCTCAAGTGGAGAAACTACCTGCATGGGTTGACCAAAAGAAAATTCAAAATGCGGTCACCTTCACGCATCGCCTTGGTATTAATAATGGTTTTGTTTTGCGTGATGTGTCTTTGATGGCAGGTTATATGTTCCCAGGCTTTAATCAACCCCTAGTCCTGACTGGCGCATTAAAACAACAAGTTAACGTACGCCTAGCAGAAACAACGAAATGGTGGATTGATATTACAGAAATTGATGGCTTACAACGCTTTCATTCAGGCTTTACTTCAACCATTTATGTGCGCTTTATTCATGCGTTGGTACGTCATCAGTTAAAAAAATCTGAGCGTTGGGATAGCAAGACATGGGGTGTACCGATCAATCAGTATGATCTCGCCATGACCAATATTGCATTTTCAAATGTAGTGCTGTTAGGTGTTCGAGCTTTAGGTATTTTCCCAAATAAAACCGAAGTCGATGAATATTTGCATTTTTGGCGCTATGTCGGTTGGCTTATGGGTGTTGAAGAAAAATGGTTAATTAACAAAGAATCAGAAGCTTGGCGGATGATCTATTGGTTGCAATTTTCCCATCCTGCTTCTGATGAATCGAGTGCCGCTTTGGGCGCTAGTTTGTCCAAAGAGCCGTTCTTTCGAGAATATCGCCACTTCCGCCCATTACAACAGAAGTTGGCATATCGACAACATTTGGAAGTTACCCAATTTTTCATTGGTAAAAAACGTATGCAAAGCCTCGGTCTGCGTACTCGCCCTGCATCGTGGTTTGCCTATTATCTCATCATGCGCAATTTGATTTTATATACTGGCGCAAAGCGTAGTCCCAAACTCAATCAATATTTACAAAATCAAGGACGCCGTATGCAGAAGATGGGGCTTTCGCTCTATCAAAGCCCTAACAATAAAAACCCAAGCAAACAACCGGCGAGCATGCATCAATAGATGTATTGCTTGTCTAAATTTGTAAAATCATTGTTTGTGAAAGCCTTATTGCACGCCCGAATCTTTGCTCCAAACCAAAATCTTAGTGGTTGACTCTTGTACCACTTCATCATTTTGATTTTTGGTCTGGCTAAATAGCGTGATCACGCCTTGATTCGGTTTGGACTGTGAACGGCGTAATTCGGTAATTTCTGATTCAACATGAAGTACATCATTCGGGCGTGTCGGGCGTTTCCACGATACTTCCCCACCAAAACCGACCAACCCACCTGCTACAGGAAAGCTCTCGACCCAAAGACGCATGGTGATCGCCGCCGTCTGCCAACCACTTCCTGCTAAGCCTTGAAATACAGGATGTGCCAATGCAGATTGTTCGTCAAGATGAAACGGTTGTGGATCATATTCTGATGCGAATTTTTTTATATTTTCTTCAGTCAGCGTATATTCCCCGCTACTGTATTTTTGACCAACTGCCAAATCTTCAAGATAAAGTTTTTTCATAATTAGCTCCTTTAATTGTTCTCATCATAGTAGAAAAATTCGCAGTATTCGACTTAAGTCGCTCAACTAAAATACAAATTGCTCAAAGTTTGAACAATTCGTAAATTTTCAACATAAACGTCATCAACCTGTCATTTGTGATTGATATTTTGTGCCCTTATTTATTGGGGGTGGCGTTCCATGATGAACATTCAAAGCAATTATAAACGTACAGAAGCAGGCACTCGTGAACTGACGCAAAGACAATTCAAAATCAATGCACGCGCACGTACTTTATTGTTATTACTTGAAAAAGATGATATCAAACAACTTAGCGTTGATGCTTCGAATAAAATTGCAAATGCAGAAAACTTCCAAACTTTGCTCGATCTTGGTTTGATTTATGACACGACTACTCATCAACAGACAACTTTAATGTCTACAAATGAAATCGCTAATCATAAAGCAGAATCCAATTCGCAAAGGCATTTAAGTGATGATTTAGCGACTGAACCTACAAATAATAATACTCAGCCACAGCCTAGTTTTTTATCTAAAGTATCACGCACGCTCTCTCAAGTAAATGAAGCTTTGCAGTCAGAAAAGGTTGAGCGCAAATTATCATCAACTGAAACAGCGCAACAAGTAGATTTTGAAGCACTGCCTGACCACGTCATTGAAAACAAAACTGTTCAATCAGTGTCAGCAGAAATAAAAATGTATGAACCTGCAAAACAGCACACTAAAACAATAGAACCCGTCTCGCCGTTTAAAGCACCGACGCCAATTCCACCAAAACCTGAACCACTTGCTGAAGAAAAATCAAGTGTCGCGATGATTAGCTTTGAAGAAGTGAAAATTTTAATGCAACAAACGCTTCAACAATACTGTGGATTGATGGCAAAAGCGTTAATTGTAGCGATTGGAAATGCTGAGAATACCCACATGTTGCGCCAATATCAAAGCAAATGGCTGACGTCGTTGTTTGAAACACGTATCAGTCGGCAACAGCTTAATGAACTGCTTAGTGTCATCAATGCCAGTTTGGAGCAAGTTGACCGTAATCAACTTGCCAGTTAATTATTTTTTTTTGAAGCTTTGATTCGGCAGAAAGATTAGACTTTCTTGCGAACCAAGTTGTAGATGACAAGCACGACGATTGCACCAATCACAGAGACAATAAAACCAGCCGCCTCATTGGCAGAGTACCAGCCGAGTAAACGCCCTGCATAAGTTGCTAGTAGCGATCCACCAATCCCAAGCAAGGTCGTGATAATAAATCCCGCCTTATCATCGCCTGGATGTAGCGCACGAGCAATCAAACCTGCGATAAAACCAACAATAATAGCCCAAATCAGTGAAAGCATAATGCCTCTCCTTTGTCTTTGTTTTAGCTATTATTTATCGATGAAATGGAAGAATATATAGTGAGTTTGGTCGCTTTATGTTGTGATATTGTTCACATCTTTATTCAATACCGAGTACATGACCAATATAAGGCAAGTGACGATATTTTTGTGCGTAATCCAAACCATAACCAACGATAAACTTATCTGGAATTTCAAAGCCCACATATTTGACATGAATATCAATTACACGGCGTGATGGCTTAGAAATTAAAGTACAAATTTGAATGCTATTCGGTGTGCGAGTTTGCAATATTTCTACGACTTTGCTGAGGGTATAGCCTGAGTCAATAATATCTTCGACGATCAACACATCTTTGCCAGCGATCTGACCATCTAAGTCTTTGAGAATTTTTACATCACGCGTTGAAGAAGTGCCACTGCCGTAGCTCGATGCAGTCATAAAATCGAGCTCATGTGGAATCTCAATCTGACGGCACAAATCCGCCATAAAAATGATACTGCCGCGTAATAGACCAATCAAAACCAGTTCTTTTTTATTCTCTTGGTAGTCTTGATTAATTTGCGCTGCAAGTTCGTAGATGCGTTCACGAATCTCGTCTGCCGAGATCATGACTTCCATTTGGGTGACTTGTGACATGGAGTGTTTGCCATACAGATGTAAAGCAATTTATTTTAGCTAAACTCCATAACAAAATCTAACCTTATATTGATCAAGTGCGTTATAAATTGTTTAACTAAAAATCTACTCTATCTCATTTATATGATCATTTTTATTTTTGATTTTTAAGCAAAGTTTCAAATTGATTCAAAAACTCAAGATGGCTAAGGTGACTCTCATGCAACATGCAAAAGAATTTGTAACATGGAGTCATCAACCCCAATGCTATTGACAAAATAGCCAAGCAATTTTTTTCAATTCTGTTAATCTTTTAGCATTGCTTGACGGAGCGCGAGTAAGCACTCGCTGAGATCCGATGAAACCGTTTACCAACGACGTATTACTGAATAGGTCGCACAGTAAAAAGATTTTAAATCGGAGTACCGTTGAACCTGATCAGGTTAAGACCTGCGTAGGAATCAAGCCTGCTAATACACTGAAAATATACGATAAATTTATTTATCATCGCCCCATTTTCTATCTCTGTTTTAGTTCTGCTTGATTCGTGATTGTTCTGCCATAGGATACAGCCATGAACCAATTATCGAATCTCAATTCATCATCTAGCTCAACAAGCCAACAAGAAATCAACGCACAGCACGAACAAGATGCTAAAGATTTAACCCGCATTTTACCTGCCTCACAAAAAGTCTATGTCGAAGGCTCACGTAGTGACATCCAAGTACCATTTCGTGAAATCACGCTCACTGACACCCCGACAGGCTTAGGCGGTGAAAAGAATTTGCCGCTTCGTGTCTATGATACTTCTGGCGTGTACACCGACCCAAATGTGGTAATTGATCTGAATAAAGGCTTGCCGTCAATTCGCCAAACATGGATTGAGGAACGTGATGATAGTGAAAAGCTCGACAGTTTAAGCTCAGCATTTGGTCAAGAGCGTCTCAAAGACATTCGCACCGCAGAAATTCGTTTTGCGCATATTCAAAATCCACGTCGTGCAAAAATCGGTAAAAACGTCAGCCAAATGCACTATGCCAAGCAAGGCATTATCACGCCTGAAATGGAATATATTGCGATCCGTGAAAATCAGCGTCAACGTGAGGGCGTAGACATGCGTCAGCACGCAGGACAAAACTTTGGCGCAAAAAATTTAACCGAAATTACCCCTGAATTTGTCCGTCAAGAAGTGGCTGAAGGACGCGCGATTATTCCTGCCAATATCAATCACCCTGAATGCGAACCGATGATTATTGGACGTAACTTCTTGGTGAAAATTAACGCCAATATCGGTAACTCTGCGCTGGGTTCAAGCATTGATGAAGAAGTGGCAAAAATGACGTGGGCGACCCGTTGGGGCGCAGACACCATTATGGATTTATCGACTGGTAAAAATATCCATGAAACCCGTGAATGGATTATCCGCAACTCACCTGTCCCGATCGGTACTGTACCGATTTATCAAGCTTTGGAAAAAGTCGATGGTGTGGCTGAAGATTTGACTTGGGAAATCTTTAAAGACACCTTGATTGAACAAGCTGAACAGGGCGTGGACTATTTCACCATTCATGCAGGTGTGTTGCTACGCTATGTCCCGATGACGGCAAATCGTTTGACAGGTATCGTTTCACGTGGTGGTTCGATCATGGCACAGTGGTGTCTTGCCCATCATGAGGAAAATTTCCTTTATACCCATTTCGATGAAATCTGCGAAATCATGAAAGCCTATGATGTGTCATTCAGCTTAGGTGATGGTTTGCGTCCAGGTTGTATTCAAGATGCCAACGATGAAGCGCAATTTAGCGAATTAAAGACTTTGGGTGAGCTGACGCATCGTGCATGGGAACATGATGTGCAAGTGATGATCGAAGGACCAGGGCACGTGCCGATGCACATGGTTAAAGAAAATATGGACTTGCAACTTGAAGTCTGTAAAGAAGCACCGTTCTATACGCTTGGACCACTGACTACCGATATCGCTCCAGGTTATGACCACATCACCTCAGCCATTGGTGCAGCGATGATTGGTTGGTACGGTACAGCAATGCTGTGCTACGTCACACCAAAAGAGCATCTCGGTCTACCCAATAAGAAAGATGTCAAAGACGGCATTATTACGTATAAAATCGCTGCCCACGCTGCCGATCTTGCCAAAGGTCATCCGGGTGCACAGGCTCGTGATAATGCGCTGTCTAAAGCACGTTTTGAATTCCGTTGGGAAGATCAATTTAATCTCGCACTTGATCCTGATACAGCGCGAAGCATGCACGATGAAACTATGCCAAAAGAAGCACACAAATCAGCGCATTTCTGTTCGATGTGCGGGCCGAAATTTTGTTCGATGAAAATCACACAAAACGTTCGAGATTATGCTGCACAGCAAACTATTGATTCAGAACGTGAAGATGGCATGCAGCAGATGAGTGAAGAATACCGACAACAAGGCAATTCTCTGTATCAAAAGGTTTGATCTTTTTAACCTTGCGAGCTAGGCTAATTAAGTTACAGAATTTAATTAGCCTATTTGCCAACGATGACAAATATTTTTCCATACCGTCCACAATTTGATCACGGTGACGTTGAAGTCTTGGACAGACAACAATGTTATCGTGGCTTCGTGCATGTTGAAAAATTACAAATTCGTCATCGCCTATTTGCCAATCAAGACTTTGGCGGAGTTATTCACAGAGAGCTCGTCCGTCGCCGTGAGGCTGCAGGCGTCTTGGTTCATGATCCTGCATTGAAAAAGTTCCTTTTGATTGAGCAATTTCGAGCAGGTGCTTTAAATGCTACACAAAGTCCGTGGCAATTGGAAATTATTGCAGGGTTGATTGATGACGGTGAAGATGCCAAAAGCTGTCTAAAACGTGAGGCCCTTGAAGAAGCAAACTGTCAAATTAACAATTTAGAATTGTGCTATCGCTATCACCCTTCGACAGGTGCAAGTGATGAAATCTATAATCTATATGTTGCAACAGCTGATCTCAGTCAAGCTGGCGGGGTGCACGGTCAAGTCGATGAAGGCGAAGATATTAAAGTGCATGTGTTTGACTATGCACAGCTCGATGGATTGATGCAGAGTCCTTATTTGAGTAATGCCTCTTTAATTATTGCGCTACAATGGTTTCAGCATCACCTATACCAACAACAACCAAAAGACAATTGATGGGAGAAGTAGAATGAACCACGCCATCAAATCAGAACACTTCGATCATTCTTCAACCGTTCGTTTATTACAGATCACTGATTGTCATTTGATGGCTGAAGCTGATCGTGAGTTTGCAGGCATTGCCCCATATCAATCTTTACAAGCGGTCTTATCGCACGCACAAAAAAATGCTGTTTTTGATTATGTGATCAATACCGGTGACATTGCACAGCAGTCATTGCCAGAAACCTATCAGCTATATCAAGATTCTCTGAAGAAATTGGAGCGACCACACTATTGGATTCGTGGCAATCATGACGAGAGTAAAGACTTTCCATCATTAAGTGACAATGATCAACCCACAGTCATTGATCTTGGTGCGTGGTGCATGATTTTGATCAATAGTCAGGTCGATCAAAAAGTTTCGGGTCTGATCTCAGATCATGATCTGATTCAACTTGATCGGCTACTGACACAACATCAACATCAATATGTCATCATCGCACTGCATCACAATACCTTCGATGTGGGTTGCGAATGGCTAGCGCCACATGGCCTACAAAATAGTGAACAGCTACTTGCTTGTTTGGATGCACACAACCATGTGCGGTTGGTCATCTCAGGGCATGTTCATCAAGATTTTAGCTATCAACACAGGCAGATGACTTTTTTATCCTGCCCTTCGACCAGTATTCAATTTAAGCCGAAGCAAATCGAGTTTTGTTTAGATCAAGTTGCACCGGGTTATCGATTGATCGAACTACATGCCAATGGTCATTTTGACAGTGTGGTTCATCGTGTTGAAGATGCCGTTGGTCACGTTGATTTTTCATTAAAATCGTATTGATTCAACAACTTAATTATCAATATTATACTTTGGCATATTTATACACGTTTTGACACTTTCATCTTCAGTGAAAAATCTATATGATGTGCGCCCGAGTAATAAACAGGCAAGTAGTAGACAAAAGCACTTGCTTTTTACCTCACTTTTTGCGTATAGATATACACTAGTTCGATGAGGAATGCCCCAAAATGGCAAATCAAGATAAATCACAACTGGAAGATGTAAAAGACGTGGCTACAGCAGAAAAACCAGCAACCAAACGCACCCGTAAGCCCAAAGCAAAAACTGCCGATACGGGTACCACAGCCAGCTTATTCGGTTTTGCACCGTATCAACTAAAGAAAAATGAAGAATATATGTCCGATGGACAACTAGAACATTTTCGTAAAATCCTTGAAGCATGGAAATCTGAGCTGATGTCAGAAGTCGATCGTACTTTGACATCAATGCAAGATGAGTCGAGCTCACTTCCTGATGTCAATGATCGTGCAACTCAAGAAGAAGAGTTTGCCATTGAGCTTCGTACCCGGGACCGTGAACGCAAATTGATTCGTAAAATCGAGCAATCATTACAAGCGATTCAAGATGAAGACTATGGCTTCTGTGAAACTTGCGGTATCGAAATCGGTCTACGTCGCCTAGAAGCTCGTCCAACGGCAACTTTATGTATCGACTGCAAAACACTTGCAGAGATCAAAGAGAAGCAAAATAACGGTTAATCATGCGATTCAATAATCCTCCCCTAAGCCCTCCTTTACAAAAGGAGGGGGGCAATAGGAAGGATTATGTGGGTCGGTTTGCGCCATCACCCACAGGACCACTACATTTCGGCTCGCTGATCACCGCATTAGCGAGCTACTGTGAAGCCAAATCCAATCAAGGACAATGGCTGGTTCGTATCGAAGATACCGACATTCCCCGTATTTATCCCGATAGCGAACAGCATATTTTACGCTGTATCGACGCTTTTGAATTTGTCCCTAACGGTGATATTCTCTTTCAAAAAGATCGTCTTGAGATTTATGAAGATGTCTTAGTACAACTGAAAGCTCAACACGATATTTACGCCTGTCAATGTACTCGCAAAATGCTAGGTAGCAATGCCATCTATGCAGGGACATGCCGAGATTTAAACTTAGACTTTGCCAATCAAGCCATTCGCCTGAAAGTGAACGATGAACCCATCTGCTTTGATGATCCCCTACAAGGTCGGCAATGTAGCAATTTGGCAGTAGATTTAGGCGATTTCGTGCTGAAACGTCGTGATGGTATTATCAGCTATCAACTTGCTGTAGTAGTTGATGATTATTTGCAAGGCGTGACGCATGTGGTACGAGGTGCGGATTTGCTGGACAATACAGCACGTCAAATTTGGCTTGGTCGTTGTTTAGGCTATCCTGAGCTTAATTATTTACATCTACCTTTAGCGATGAACGCCGATGGTCGGAAGCTATCTAAACAGAACTTTGCACAGCCACTTAATCCAAACAATGCCTCAGAATTGCTCTCACAGGCTGCTCAGGCTTTAAATCAACCATCGCTTGATCTTGACCGCCCATTAACCATGCTTGCGCAAGCAGTGGCACAATGGCAACGTGAGCGTATCCCTCAAGGCATGATGCTGTCGCAAATTTATCAATAATTTTTGTTTTATCTATAGCGCATAAAAAAGCAGGGATCAACCCTGCTTAGAATATCTATCTTTCAGTGATTAAGTATCTGTCCGAAGCTCAGCTTTGTTTTGTGTATCTTTATCAATGCGAAACATTACCCCGATCATAAAAGCACACATCAATAACGATGAACCGCCATAACTAATAAATGGCAAGGTCAATCCTTTGGTTGGGATCAAGCCCATATTCATCCCTGCATTGACACAGATTTGTAGCAGGAAAATCACCGAAATACCATATGCCAAATAACCACTACGATAATGACCATTTGCAAGCGCACGATGACCAATGCGCATACAGCTTGCAAGCATCAAGAATGACAAACAGAAAATGATGCTAATGCCAAAGAAACCAAGCTCTTCACCAGTCACCGCAAGCATAAAGTCGGTATGTGCTTCAGGCAAGTAAGCAAGCTTCTGCACACTATGCCCAAGCCCTGTACCAAACCATTCACCTCGACCAAAGGCAATCAAACTCTGCGCTAGCTGATAACCATCACCTTGCGGATCTTGCCACGGATCGCTAAACGACATCAATCGACGATAACGATATGGCTCTATCACGATAAACATCGCAAGCAATGCCACCACCACGCCAAGCAGCACCATAAAGGCTCTCGTCGGCGCACCTGCCAAAAAGAACATGGTAAACATGGTCATGATGATCACTGCCGATGCTCCAAGATCGGGCTCGAACATGATCAAACCAACGGTCGTTCCGACAGGAATACAAAGCCGAACAAAACTGGCGAAGCTCTCACGCACCTCACCACCACGACGTACCACATAATCTGCGGTAAACACGGTCATCGCAAATTTGGCGAATTCCGACGGTTGAAAGGTAAAGCCTGCAAAGCTCAGCCAACGTGTTGACCCATTGACATCTCGCCCAACTGCGAGCACCAAACCTAATAGGATCAGCGTTAATATCCACAACAGCACTGGTGCTTTACCAAACCAATTTTTTAGTTGGAAGTTATAGGCTGCAATCCCTGCGACAAAAGCGAGGACAATATACAGCGCATGCCGATGGACATAATGAAATGGATTTTCATGCAACTGTTCGGCAAATGGCATCGACGCCGATGCCACCATCACCGTCCCGATACAGATCAAACTCAGCACACAAAACAATAGCGTATTGCGTGCAGTCACTTCCGCAGGTAAAAACGCCAACAGGCGATTAAACCCGAGATCAATACGATGTTGCATCCATTGCAATTTTGGATAAATAAAATCTTTCATAGCGACTTTTTATTTCACTTGGTTATTTCATTGCGCTTCATTTCAATCTCACAGTTGCTGAACACACTGTACAAATTGCTCACCACGATCATTGTAGCTTTTAAACATATCAAAACTTGCACAGGCTGGCGAGAGCAATACCGCATCGCCCTGCTCGGCATGGCTTTGTGCTTCTTTGACCGCAGCTTTTAAGGTCGTGGCAAAACTCACCTCAATATCAGACGCCAACGCACTGGCAATCTTATTGGCATCTTCACCAATTAAAACCACATGGCGAGCATATTGAGAAAGTGCATTGGATAATGGTTTGAAATCTTGCCCTTTGCCTTGACCGCCGAGAATCGCCACGACTTTAGCTTGATTTGGTGCAAGCGCCTGACCTAAACCATTAATCGCAGCAAGCGTTGCGCCGACATTGGTGCCCTTGGAATCATTGTAATAACGCACCCCTTGCTTCTCATCGACATATTGGCAACGATGTTCCAAGCCTTTGAAATGTTTAATGGTGTCTAACATCACCTCTAACGGCAAACCCACCGATTCACCCAAAGCCAAACACGCCAGGGCATTCGCCACATTGTGACTGCCCTGCATATACATTTCACTACTATCGAGCAAACGTGTCGTACCTTTTGCCAAGAACATTTTACCCTGACTGTCACGCAGTACGCCATATTGTTTCAGATCAGGTGCATTCAAACCAAAGCTGAGGAATGGAATATTGTCCGCTACCAATGGACGCGTCAGTCCGTCATCACGGTTAAAGACAAAGCTCTGACAACCTTGGAAAATGCGATGTTTCGCCGCATGGTAGCCAACCATATCGCCATGACGATCCAAATGATCTTCACTCATATTCAGCACCACCGCGACCTCAGCACCAAGATGCGTGGTGGTTTCGAGCTGAAAACTCGATAACTCTAAAACGATCAACTCAGGATCATCTTGCAGTAAATCCAACGCAGGACGACCGAGATTGCCACCGACAGCGACTTTTTTCCCTGCATTTTTTGCCATCTCGCCGACCAATGTGGTCACGGTACTTTTGGCATTCGAACCTGTAATGGCAATGATCGGTACTTCGGTGGCACGGCGTAGGAGCTGAATATCGCTAACCACAGGAATACCTTTTGCAATCGCCACTTGAATCTCAGGCAACTGCGGCGCAAGTCCAGGGCTCAGAATAATTTCTTCGGCTTGTAAAAGTAATTCTTGATCTAACTCACCAAAACTTTGACGAATCTCTGCAGGAATCTGCTCGATGCCCGGTGGCGTCGGTCGTGAGTCAGTCACAGCGACTTGATAGCCCTGTTGATGCAAATAATTCACTGCAGAAACCCCAGAGATTCCAAGTCCTGCGACTACTTTTAATCCGCCACGTTGTATCAGCATACCGCTTCCAAATTGTGAAAATTTAAACTGGCAAAATGGTAGCACTTTGTGAGGTGGATTGCTGTGTCAATTATGCAGTTTAAAAAGAATTTAGCTAGATTTTTAAATGCAAAATTGGATAAGGCTTACCTTGACCATCGAATGCAGATCGTACATAGATAAATCAATGTCTGTTGCTGGTTCTAACATGAGATCCTCTTCAATGTATAAATGCACATAGCATATACCTTAGAATTTTTTAGCAACTCAAGCTATGGGTAAAGCAAATTTTGTAGCGACATCAGTTTTATAAAGCCATAAAAATGGTATATATTTTAAAGATTTTGCATACATCACAAGATCTGCATTTTTAACCCTTGCTAAGCAATGACTTGTTTATTTAGCTAAAAATGTCGAAAATTCTTGGCAGAATGTACCCAAAAGCCCACTTCGTAGCCGAGATGTTTCAAAAGGTGGTGGTGGTAAAATAAGACTTATGTAAGCTACTGAAATATTTGGGTTAATTTAAGTATTTCGCATAAGCTGTATTATGTTAATTTTAGAGATTCTACATAAACGTAAAATCTCCTGCACTTAGATTCTGGCATGTGTTCCATACTTATCAATCATGATAGAGCTGGCTTCATTTAAGCCACGCACAGTGACATTCACACTATTCTTTTGGAATTTATTTACAACAGAATCAAGCATGGCGACTGATGTTACATCCCAAATGTGAGAATGGGTCAAATCAATAATCACATCCTTTACATTCTCTTTAAAGTCAAACCCTTGCATGAATTTTTCAGAAGAACTAAAGAAGATCTGACCTCTCAAATCATATAAACGAGCTGTTCCTTCAAAAGATGCTATTACTTGGATATCATTTTCAAGTTTATTCGCTAGGAACAAAGCTGAAAGTAATACGCCTGTTAACACACCCAAAGCCAGGTTATGCGTAGCAACAACTACAATCACCGTCGCAATCATGACGATATTACTGCTCTTAGGATTATCTTTTAACTGAGTGACAGAACTCCATTCAAAGGTACTGATAGAGACCATTATCATTACCGCTACCAATGCAGCCATTGGAATCACTTTGAGCCAGTCGCTGATAAATACAACCAGAATAAGAAGAAAAATGCCCGCAGAGAATGTTGATAAGCGTGTAAGGCCACCTGATTTTACGTTAATCATAGATTGACCAATCATTGCACAACCGGCCATGCCACCCATAAAGCCAGAAGCAATATTCGCAATCCCTTGTCCCTTACATTCCTGATATTTATCACTTGGTGTATCAGTCATTTCATCCACGATAGTTGCTGTCATCATCGATTCAAGTAAACCTACAGCCGCCAGTGCGACTGAATAAGGCAAAATAATCATCAATGTTTCAATATTCAAAGGAATATCTGGAATCAAGAACATTGGAAGTGTGTCAGGTAAAGACCCCATATCGCCCACGGTCCGTACATCAATTCCTAAAGCGATTGCCAATAATGTGATTGCAATGATGCAGACTAGTGGAGAAGGGAGTAGTTTTCCTAATTTGGGAACCAGAGGGAATAGATAAATAATTGCTAAACCTAAAGCAACAAAAGCATATACATGCCAGGTCACATTAATCAGTTCAGGCAATTGAGCCATGAAAATTAAGATCGCTAACGCATTTACGAATCCAATAACCACAGATTTAGATACAAACCGCATTAACTTAGCGAGCTTTAAATAGCCTGCCAATATTTGAATCACGCCTGTCAAAATTGTTGCTGCCAGCAGATATTCAAGCCCATGCTCTTTGACCAATGTGACCATAAGCAGCGCCATTGCACCAGTGGCTGCTGAAATCATGGCAGGACGACCACCTACGAAAGAAATCACGACGGCAATACAGAAGGATGCGTATAGACCAACTTTAGGATCTACACCTGCAATAATTGAAAATGCGATGGCTTCAGGGATGAGTGCAAGACCGACGACTAATCCGGCAAGTACATCCCCACGGATGTTAGAGAACCACTGTTCTCGGACATTAGATAACATAAACATAGCCTGTTTTTTAATTTTTCAGATAGGCTAGTGATGTGATATATACAACACACAAGCGACTACACCACATCACTAGACAGTGATGAGTTATTTACTGAATTAAGAGGTAAATAAACTTATGGTGGCGTAAGTGTCATATTAAGAAAGATATCTATTTTGGAGGATTTCGGGGGCAATGATAGCAGTTAGACTCTTTTCTATCCACCCTAACCGCAGTATCGAAGTAAAAGTATAGAATTATCATAGATAATTTTAGAATTGATTTATGTCCATTTAACATAATGGCGCTTATACGAAACGCATATAAAAATAGTTCTATATTTCAAAAAGTTATGCTATAAAAAATTGGGACGCAAAACCTTAAAAACCGACTTAGAAACAAGTCGGCTTTCTATTAGGCAAAAATGTAACTTTTAGCCAATAAGATTGATCAAAAATGATACTTTCGCAAGAGGTCTAATCTGTCTAGAGCCTATTTAATTAGAATTGACTTGGATCGATATGAGATGTCTTTAAATTTCCATTAACCTGTTCAATCAATTCAATTGTATAACCTGTATATTGATACCCATCAAATCTAAAATTAAAATTTTGGTCTGCTTTTGCATATGCAGTTTCTGGGCCAAATAAATGCTCATTACCATACCACTGTTGACCAGATGCATATTTAATATTGTAAGTTCCTAGTGGTAGATTAATTTCTAATAAATCGCCTGACTGTATGAAATAACTAACCAAGTGTTTATGTGTATAAGCATTTTCAATTTTTACAAAATAATGGTTTCCAGTCGATGGAGTTTTAATTCTCAAAGGTGCAACACCTTCAAAATTACTATTATCATTATGCCCAGTCTCTGGAAGGGGCTTTGGTGTTAATTCTTTAACTGTTAAACCAGCGTTAACATTCCCTGTTTTTATGATCTGCGTTAAAACTATTTTTTGGTAATTAAACCACTCAAATAGACAGGCCTCATCCTTACAATTTTTCTCACGATAATTCCACTGTTTTCGAACACGATTATTAAGGGCTTTTTTATCTGTAACAGTCGTTTTTGCTTGTTTTAAAAGACTAGCTAATTCTAGATCAGCTATCGCTAAATCTTCATTATTACAAATTAAATTTTCAGTAAGAGACTTGGCTTTATTACAATCAAAACTTGCTGGATACGTTGTTTTTGAATTTTCTATATTGTCTTCGTTATCTGCTAGTAATACACTTTCTGAAGCGTCTGAAACCGTTGAATATTCATCGTCTTTACTTTTATTATTAGAAAATAGTAATAAATCTAAAATAGATATAATAATAATTAGACCAATAGTTCCAACGAATAAAAATTCTATATTAGAGAAAATTTTTGCAAAAACAGAGTCATCACTACCTTTCTGTTCTTGTTGAGCTCTTTGTTCTTGTTGAGCTCTTTGTTCCTGTTGAGCTCTTTGTTCTTGTTGAGCTCTTTGTTCCTGTTGAGCTCTTTGTTCCTGTTGAGCTTCTTGCTCTTCAATCCAGATATCATGTTTTCGACGTTTCACAGGATCAGATAAAACTTCATAAGATTGATTAATCAGCGCCATAATTCTCCCAGCCTCTGGGTCATTTTGGTTTCGATCAGGATGATACTTCTGAGACGACCCCTAACTGAAGACATTGACGGTGGATGGGCTGCAATGGGAATTAAAACCTCTACAGAGTTCACAGCGGGTTGCAAGCGTTGGGTTGAGTTGAGGTTATCGGATTGGAAGTGGAGGGCTGCCATATGATTGCCATCTCTGACATAGCGTTTTAAGGTATTTTTCTAGGGCGTATTGATGTTTCAACGTATTAACAATCATACGAACAACCTCATTCTCTCAGGTCATTTTCTTCTTGCCGATGGGTGATTTTTCGCCGATAAGCACTTGGTGATACACCAAACCAGCGTTTAAACGCGCGCCGAAAATTAGCAGAGTCGTGGTAATTCAGTAAGCTGGCAATTGCCTCGACCGATATTTGAGGGTCATGTAAATAACTACTGGCTTTCTCAGATAAAATCCGATCTCGAATCAGCCGGTAACTCGTGTTCTCTTTGACCAGACGTCTGGCCAGCGTACGCTTATTCATAAACAAGGCTGCAGCCAGATCCTCTTCACTCAGTTGCCCGAGCGGATAGGACAGCATGGCTTTTTGCACTTGGTAGGTGGTGCTGTGTTGTTGGGTCTTGAGCCGGTTGAGGATCATTTCGCATTGTTGCATCGCCAGCAGATAGCTATCGTGCTGCGCGGATGCATTGGCAATCAAGCACAACTCGGTCGGCACTCGGATCGACAGTTGTGGCTGATCAAACTGATAGGTACCGGCAAGATAATCCGCGTAACAGGCATGATGATCGGGGGCGGGATGGCTAAACTGAATCACCGCCTCGGTCAGCGGTCGTCCAACAATAAATTCGGCACATTCCGAAAAAATCACCGCAACAGTTTCGGACAGTAGCCGATGTACTGCATGACTCAAGGTCTGCTCAAAGAAAATCAAGCAGGTCGTCCACTCAGCATTGGTGTGTGTTTCGAGCCTAATCAAACTCATACGGGTCGGCAAAAAAGTTTGAAACGCTTGTAACACGGCCAATAAGTTCGGGCTGCTATTGATTAAAAAGCCCATCGAGCCATGTGTTGACGGCGTGAGCCGCTGCCCTAAACGCAAGCCAAACTGATCGGATGCGGACAACTCCAAGCTATTTTGTAAGATTTGAATCTGTTGGCTGGCCGTGATCATCGTGTCGTCACGCATCAGTTGTTCAGCGGTCAGCGTGGTGAATTTTAATAGTTTAGGTAGGTCACGCGCCTGCAAGTCCAGCTCTCGGCCAATCAGACGGGTATAGCTACAGGGGATATTAGCAGATTCACTTGTACTGGCGAGACCAGTCAGCAGACTTGGATGCAACATGGCTCAAACACCTCAATAACAGACCAGTATGAAAGAACATCGACTAGAAAAATGCAATCGACGATGGGGCTACAGCGCCATAATCGTCTTTTAATGACCCTATATTGTCAACAAGAGACCTGTAAGCAGTATGGATACATGTCTATTATGAGTAAAGAGGGATGGCTATTTTCATCATACCACACAGGAGTAGTAATAATGGGTCAAATTACATTGATCGAGTATGACGGTACCGCCACCGTACTTGACATCGAAGCGGGCAAGTCGCTGATGCAACTGGCTATCGATCACGGCGTATCCGGCATTGATGGAGATTGCGGTGGCGAATGTGCTTGTGGAACCTGTCATGTGATCGTTGACGGTGCTTGGCTGGCGGCGACAGGACAGCCCAATGACGAAGAGGCGCGCATGCTAGAGATGGTACCAGAAGGTACGGCGTCGTCTCGTTTGGCGTGCCAGATTCAATTGTCCGATGCAATGGATGGCATGGTGGTGCATTTGCCTGAGTTTCAAATGTAGTGACGGCAGATTTCAACAGCTGTTAAGCATCATCATTGAGGAATGAATCATGAAAAACATGCAAGCCACACTAAACCAAATTTCAGCCCTGCTGCCGATACCCATGCATTTACAAGTGAAAGGCATGCAGGTGTTCCAAAAGGTCAAGCAACGGGTGACACAGGCGCAACCGTTCCCTGATTTTGTAGAAAAGCCAATCCCCGATGTTGCCACGCTCAAGCTCGAAGACATCGATATGAGCAATCCGTTTTTATATCGACAGCATCAATGGCAGTCATACTTTAAGCGGCTACGCGACGAGCGTCCTGTTCATTACCAAAAAAGCAGTCCATTCGGTGCATTTTGGTCGATTACCCGTTATGACGATATTGTGTTCGTGGACAAATCCCACGAGCTGTTTTCGGCGGAACCGGTGATTGTGATTGGCAAGCCGCCCGCCGGACTGGATGTGGAAATGTTTATTGCAATGGATCCGCCTAAGCACGATGTGCAGCGTCAAGCGGTACAAGGTGTGGTCGCACCGAAAAATTTAAAAGAAATGGAAGGGCTGATCCGCAGTCGGGTACAAGAGATTTTGGATGATTTGCCGCTCGATACGCCGTTTGATTGGGTGGAGCGGGTGTCCAAAGAAATCACCGCACGCATGCTGGCGACCTTGTTAGATTTTCCGTATGAACAGCGGCACAAGCTGGTGTACTGGTCTGATACGTTGGCGGGCAGCGCAGAAGCCACGGGCGGTGAGATTAGCGACAACGATGTGCTTTTTAATGCCGCCGCTGATATGGCCAAGCAGTTTGCCGCGCTGTGGCATGCCAAGGCGGCTCAGCAAGCGGCAGGTGAGCCGATGGGATTTGATTTGATTAGCTTAATGCTGAGCAATGACGATACCAAGGATTTGATTCACCGTCCGATGGAGTTTTTGGGCAATTTGGCCTTGCTGATTGTCGGTGGGAATGACACCACGCGGAACTCCATGACCGGCGGGGTATATGCGCTGAACCTGTTTCCTGAGCAGTTTGTCAAACTGAAAAACCAACCGAGCCTGATTCCAAATATGGTGTCCGAGATCATTCGCTGGCAGACCCCACTGGCGTATATGCGTCGCATCGCCAAGCAAGACATCGAGATGCACGGCCAAACCATCCGTAAGGGCGACAAGATCTTAATGTGGTATGCCTCGGGCAATCGTGACGAGCGGGTGATTGAACAGCCAGATGCGTTTTTGATTGATCGTAAAGGTGCACGCAATCATTTGTCATTTGGCTTTGGTGTGCATCGCTGTATGGGCAATCGCTTGGCCGAGATGCAGTTGCGGATTCTGTGGGAGGAGTTATTGCTTCGCTTCGACAATATTGAGGTATTGGGTGAGCCAGAGTTGGTGCAGTCTAACTTTGTGCGCGGCTATGCCAAGATGATGGTCAAACTGACTGCCAAAGCGTAGGTATCAAAATAGGCGACAGAGGCATTTTGCAACTGTCGTCGGCAACAATTGATGCTGTGCATCAACCATGAACTGAGTGAATTCATATGCAAACAATCGTCATCATTGGCGCAAGTCATGCTGCGGCGCAGTTGGCGGCAAGTCTGCGGCCAGATGGCTGGCAGGGCGAGATTGTGGTGATCGGCGATGAGCCGTATTTGCCGTATCATCGACCGCCGTTGTCCAAGACCTTTTTATGCGGTGCACAACTGGTCGATGAGTTATTGATTCGGCCAGCCGCTTTTTATCAAAAAAATCAGATCGAATTTCGGCACGGGCGGGTGGTTGCGATTGATCGGGCAGCGCGCAGCGTGACACTACAAGATGGCAGTACGCTTGCGTATGACCAGTTGGCGCTGTGTACCGGTGCACGAGTCAGGACGGTGTCGCTGGCTGGGTCTGATTTGGCAGGTGTGCATTATCTTAGAAATATCAGCGATGTACAGGCTATCCAGCCATTTGTACAACCCAACGGCAAAGCAGTGGTGATCGGTGGTGGCTATATCGGTCTTGAAACAGCCGCCGCATTGACCGAGCAGGGCATGCAGGTGGTGGTCTTGGAAGCCGCCGAGCGGATTTTGCAGCGGGTAACTGCACCGGAAGTGTCGGACTTTTATACGCGGATTCATCGCGAACAGGGTGTGACGATTCATACCGGTGTGTCGGTCACGGCGATCACGGGTGAGGGGCGGGCGCAAGCGGTGCTGTGTGCCGATGGTTCGATGTTCGATGCAGATCTGGTGATCATCGGGGTCGGGGTTGTACCGAATATCGAGTTGGCGCTGGACGCGGGCTTGCAGGTGGACAATGGTATTGTGATTGATGAGTATTGCCGTACCAGTGCGCCAGAGATTGTGGCCATCGGGGATTGTGCCAATGCGTTTAATCCGATTTATCAGCGGCGGATGCGCTTGGAGTCGGTACCAAACGCCAATGAACAGGCCAAAATTGCCTCGGCGACCTTGTGTGGCTTACAGCGGACCTCGAAGAGTTTGCCTTGGTTTTGGTCAGATCAGTATGATCTAAAGTTGCAGATTGCGGGACTCAGTCAGGGGTATGATCAGATCGTGATTCGGGGTGATGTGCAGCAAAGGCGTAGCTTTGCAGCGTTTTATTTGCAGGCGGGTCGCCTGATTGCGGCGGATTGTGTGAATCGTCCGCAGGAGTTTATGCTAAGCAAAAAGCTGATCACGGCTGGTACGGCGGTCGATCCACTGCGGTTGGCGGATGAGTCGATTGCGGTACAGGCGTTGATGGGGTAGCTTAAAACTACATCAGGCTAGATTTGCATTACGCTGATTCAGATGTTAATCAGAATGGCATCGATAGATACCTGTGAGAGCAAGTCAGGTGCAGCTTTGGCTTTGTGTAATTCACCACCCGTGATCGCAAACACGATGGGTAATCCATACCCATCTACGGCAAGATGGATCTTACTTGTCTTGCTACCTCGACTTAAGCCAATCGCCTCCTGATCGTGAGTTGCAGCACGTGCATTATGTTGATGTGCCTTGACGTAATTGCTATCCATAACCCCTACTCTATATCAGAGTCAGTAGATAAAACCCTGAGTATGCTTTGGAAAAAACCTTTTGCTGACCAGTCGTTGTATCTTTTGTAGAGATTAGGCTGCTGACCAAACTCAGTCAGGAGGTAGGTCTAGCCATGGACATTTCACCCACATTCTGTAGAGCATGGCTTCTACGGTGAGCCGTAAATTTGGTTTGTGATCAATGTCCTGTTGCTTGAGCATAGGAGAAATCTTTGCTCAATGTTGGTCGTTCAGCATAAAGCGTGGCATGGTGGACTCGGATGGGGAGAGCTTTAATTCTCTGAGTCTGCCTCCAATTTGCAATCAATATTTTCAAACGTCAACACACTCTAATGTAAAAAAACTAACATTAAAAAACACCTCTGCCAAAAGGTCTGGTAGCTATATTCGATGTCAAATATGATCTGGCTCACCTGCTGCGTTGTTAACTCATTCTATCAAATTTTGAGGACAGGCTTGACATTTGGTCAATCGACCAATATATTTCAAAATATGCATTTGGTCATTTGACCAATACCCGTTGAATTCTTGTGTGATATTTGCTGTGCCTGACCAAGGTGAAAAATATTGCTCAAGGTCAAATGTGATAGCAGGTTTACAGACATTCGATGCCTTTACAAGGAAACTCTCGCCATGACTCATATGATCAATATCCAGCCACGTAAGCCGCGGTTTGATTTAAGTGATGTTCCAGTTTTTTGGAACGACGGTGACCCGGTGTTAACACGCTTCTTTGATGCACTTTCTATTCACTTCCCCGATGGAGAGCGTTTTTTTATTCAGTCGGTGCGTAACTATCAGGATCTGGTCACAGATCCTAAACTGAGAGAAGATATCAAAAACTTTTTTCGCCAAGAAGCGCAACATGGCATTGTGCATGACCAGTATAATGCGGTGATGCAGTCGCAAGGCATTCATGTCGAAAAGGTCATCGCAAGATTCAAATTATTTATTCGGCTCTCCCAAAAACACCTGCCCGCCAAGTATCTGTTGGCCATGACAGCTGCCTTTGAACATATTACTGCTGTACTAGGCGAGGGTGCTATGGAGGGTGAGGGTGAGATGTTCAAGAATGCTCATCCCGCAATGCGTGCCATGTTCATGTGGCATGGGGTAGAAGAAGTCGAACACAAAACAGTAGCCTTTGATGTTTACGAAACAGCGGCAGGTGGGGGGTATTTCACCCGCGCATCTGCTTTGATTATCGGAACGCTACTGGTACATGCGGTGGTTGGCTCAGTTCTTTGGCATATGTTGAAAATTGACAAACTACAAGGTCAGCCATTGGTGCTTGCTAAGGGATTTTATCGCCTCTATGGACCACGTGGCCTGATTACCAGACTTATTCCACGCTATCTGGACTGGTTTAAGCCAGGTTTCCATCCTAGCGACACCGAAATCCCAGAAAAGGTTAATTCTTGGCTGGCTGAATATGATAAGCATCAAGACCCTATGGAAGCGTCACGAATTGTTTTTAATGTCCCCATTGCAAAAGCTGTATAGATCAGGAGAGACCGTGAAAGACTCGACTCGACTTGACCAAGTCGAGTAACCTGTCTTATTGATATAATGTTATGAGTCAAACTATGTTGAGTAGTGAATCTACGCGAGTCGAAGTTGCTGACCGCGAGAGAGTATTAGCCGCTTCTGCCAAGCTGTTTCGAGAAAAGGGTTTTGAGCGTACCAGTGTGCGAGAAATTGCCAGTGCTTGTGGTATTCTTCCAGGCAGTCTGCATTACCGCTATCGTAGTAAAGACGATATTTTGGTTGATATGATGCGGCTTGCTATTGAGAGAACTATTTACAGGATTGTTGAGGCGACTTCCGCGATTCAAGATCCACTCAAAAAAATGCAATCGGCACTGCAGACACATGTCGATATCCTTATGTCGGGTGACGATATGGTTTATGTGTTGTTGTTTGAGTGGCGCTCGGTACATGGAGTCGCACGTGAGCAGATTATTGCTGAGAGAGACAGATACGAGCGATATTGGCAGACAATTCTTGATGATCTGCAGTCTTATGGTTGTATCCGAAACGATGTGGATGCAGATCTGTTAAGACTGATTGGGCTAGGAGCAATAAACTGGGCTGCCACTTGGTATAAAGAAAATGGTAAGTACAATCTTGAACAGATCGCGGATGCGATATGGCAGATGATGACAAGAGGCATCCTTAATCCAGATTTTCACGAAGAGGCAAAAAACCTGTGACCAACTATAAGACTCCATCCCGTATCACGCACGCCATCGGGAGGCATTGTGGCAGCTCCGCAATTCGTGATTTGCTCGAGTTTAATGGGCTGAATATTTCCGAGGCCATGTGCTTTGGATTAGGCTCAGGGCTTGGCGTGACCTATTTGGAAATGGCTGACGCCCCTGTGCCATTTTTAGTGCATGTGCGGTCTTTGGGGTTTGAAGCGCGCGTATTTGAAAGTATCGGTATACCCTTTGAGTGGCAAACCTTCGAGTCACCCGAATCGGCAGCCACCGCGCTGGAGAAATGTTTGGATGCGGGTCACCCCACCCTGTTGCTGACGGATATTTTTTATTTACCTTACTTCAACAGCAGCACGCACTTTCCCGGTCACGCCATAGCCGCTTGGTCGAGAAATCCAGAGACAGGTGCGGTATTTGTCACCGATACCGAGCGTCCGAGTGTTTTGTCGGTGACGCGAGAGGCACTGACCCGCGCACGTTTTTCTACACAGCCCCCATTTATTCACTATGGCAATATGTTCACGCCCACCGCGTTTCAAGGCGAAATTACCCCCGAGATGATTACCGGTGTCATCCATGACAACGCCAAGTCATTAGCTGTGAGTGGCATATCGGCACTGGAAACATGGCTGGCCGAACTGAGTCGTTGGGGAGCCACAGGCGATTGGCACTGGACGACCCGATTTGCCTACCAAATTATTGAAAAGCGTGGCACAGGTGGCGGCGGCTTCCGCAAAATGTACGCTGAATTCCTTGATGAAGCGGTTCACTATGACGCAAGTGTACAGCAATATCGACTGCCCCTGTTAATGAGGGCTTGCGAAAAAGCATGGACGGCATTAGCCATGTGTTTGAAGTCTGCCTCGGAAAGCACAAACTTTCCATATGCCGCCATTGAAGAGGCCATTGTGGCGGTGATGCAGGCCGAACGTAATTATACAGATGCCGCCCTTGCACTTTGAGACGTGCCGCTAATTTTTTCGCAATAAAATCAGCCAGCAATGGCGGGAGTTCAAAAATGGACAGTAATAACACGGCACACCTGACCATGGCTAAGGCGTTTTTTGGTACTAATCACCCTTTATTCAATATGTTCAATATTAGTGTTGGTGCAGTGAGCGATGGTCATGCCGAGATGACGATGCCCTTCTCTGAGCAACTCTCTGACCGTAAAGGCTCACTGCATCGAGGGGCTTTGGTGACGCTGCTGGATACGACTTGCGGCTTATCTATTTTTTCGTCATTGCGGTCGTTAGAGCCGATTGCCACTATTGATTTGCGTGTCGATTTTTTGCGACGTATTCCCTCTGCGGTAGGTTTAAAGGCGATAGTGGATTGCATTGGTAGAACCGATACGGTGGCCTTTATCACGGGCCGAGCGGTTGCAGAAGACAGTGGTGAGCTACTGGCTACTGTCACTGGTTCTTTCGCAATCGGCACGATGGGACCCTCTTTTGACAGCAATGAAGCGCGAGGCGAGTGATATGAGTATAGTAAATCAGATGAGCGCGGAAACACCCCCACTAAAATTGTGTGACGAGCCTTTTGTCGATTTTCTAGGTTTTCGTGAGGAAATGCAACATGGAGAAATACAGTACTTTATGGACTTTCGTGATTCGCATATCGGCAACCCGATGATTGGCACGTTTCATGGCGGCATTCTCGCGAGTTTTGGTGAAGTGGCCGCCGCCGCCTATCTTGCCCGTCAGCGTGGTGATAATGAGCTGCCCTTATGCTCCACGATGACCTTTGATTACCTGCGGCCAGCATTTATAGGTACGTTACAGGCATTCCCCAGTATTGTTCGTGCGGGTCGGCGCATTACGACAGTATCGGTTCAGTTACTACTTGATGGCAAGTTGGTTTGTATCGGTCGATTCCTGTTTACGGTTAGCAGCAAATAAAATTGGAGCAAGCTCAGTTCAGGATGCCGACCCTGTTTTACTCAGAAAAATTTTCAATAGATAGACAAATAATATCAAATAGCTGGAACTACTACTGATACCGATACAGCGTTGGCGCAGAAATCCCAAACTCCTTCGCCAATGCTCGCTTGGTTTTGTAGTCGCCAGATTCAAGACGTTGATGCAGCAGAGCCACTTGTTCAGGAGTCAGTGACGGCTTACGGCCCTTGTAGGGGTCGTCTCAGGAAACGGAAAATATAGCACGCTAAGGTTTTTCAATTGCGCGCAATGGCCTAAATTTTCCACCACCTATCTTGGCTTTGCTTCGCCATAGATAATCCCCAGTTAAATTGATGTGCTCCCACCCCAGCGGTGACAGATATTGCAGCAAGGTATCATCGACTGTGCGACCATGCCCTCGTAGGGCGTTAGTCGCTCTCTCTAAATAAACCGTGTTCCACAATACAATGGCGGCGGTCACTAGATTCAAGCCACTGGCTCGATAACGCTGTTGCTCAAAGCTTCGATCTCGAATCTCACCCAATCGATAAAAGAAAACGGCGCGCGCTAATGCATTACGGGCTTCACCTTTATTTAATCCAGCTTGAACCCGACGGCGTAGTTCTGTAAGCGTCCGCTGAATCCCACTTTTTCTAACTCATTAATACCGCGATAGTGTCCACTAAATTTTAAGTGGACACCTATTTATGGATTTGAAGACAG
>LUOR01000008.1 GCA_001626925.1 Moraxellaceae bacterium REDSEA-S32_B1 | reverse complement strand
GCTGCCGACACATAAAGTGACCCAGATTGAAGAGTTACTGCCACACTGCTGGAAACCTAAATCGAATTAAAATTGGTATGGGATTCAGCGGACGCTTACGGAAAATCAGCAGAACTAAAATCATCTGGCTCATCTAATACTAAATCTGAACTAAGTAAACGTAGCATTGGGGCGATTTGCCGACCACCTCTAATGCCTTCTGTGGCAGGCATCAAATAATCTATAGTGCTAACTAAAATGGGGGCATGAAGCAGTCTTAATATCTTTTTTTCATGTGCTAACCATTCGTATTCTTCGGATAACCCAATACTTAGATTCTCTAGCAATACAGTTTCGTCTTTGAGTAAAGACTCTTGGGATTCACTGCCTTTATCGGTAGCTGTACTATTCTCTTGTGCTAAATTAATTTGTTGTAAGTCTCTTACGGCTTGTGAGCCTACAAGTAAAGCGATATTCTCTTGTGCTTGTTGTTGGCTTTTTTCATCATCTCCAAACAAGTCTGCTTTAAGGGCTTTTGCAGTTTGAATGGAAAGTGTTCGAAGTCCAAGTGCGACATTAAAACGACATTGATCTTGTTCTGATAATGCATACATGATTTTGGCATTGGCACGTGTTTTCCCTTTTCCAGTAGATGCCATTGAAATTCCAAAAAATCCATGTGTTTTAACCGTCTCTTTGATTTCTTTAGCAAGTTTTGTTGCTTTGTCTTGCCAGCCAAAATCAAACTTATATTTCTCAGGTACAGGTCGCTCAAGTGCTTTAACCCTGTCCAGTGTCTTGAGGTTTGATTGCAAACTAGGTAAGGCGCAAGCAACGCTGTAGGCTAAATTGCTTACATGAATATTATGCTCATCAAGCTTTTGCTTGAGATAGCGATTACCTTGCTCATCTTTATCGGTATTGGCATAAACAAGAAAATTCCGATCCGAATTGCTATTATCTACCTCTACCTTCGAGGACTCGGCATGATCAGCCAACATTAATGCTAAGCGAGCTAAGTGTTGTGTGAATAAATTATCATGCCATTGGTTATCAAATAAATTCCGACTAGATAGCATGCGCTTAGCAAGTGTGGAAATATTAGTTTGCCAAAAAGCACTATCAAAGGGCGTACCTAACGGGAACTGCCAATTAGCTTGTGTTACAGACAAATCCCATTCTTCTGTTGCAGCTTGAGAAGAGTTCCAACAAGGTTCAAATATTTTTTGCCAGTCATCAATATTATCTAGATTTGGTTGATTATCCAGTTTTGCTGGAAATTGAGGAAGTCGATGATGTGAGACAATCAGCCAAGCGACCATTTTTGCAATAGGTGGCAAATATTCAAAAGGATTAGTAATATCTTCAGTTAATAAATCTTGATAATTGGGTAAAGAGTGAATTAATTTTTCTGACGTTTGATGATTAATATCAACTAAAGATTGTAGCCATTGTTGATCTGTTTGCTGATCGACGAAGGCTTGAAACAATCGAAGTGAAATCCACTCATGACGTAGTGGTTCATATTTTTTCTTGTATCTTTTCCCAGCCTCTGTATCTTCGTTATTTTTAATTGCGCCTAATTTTTCTTGAAATAGTCGATTTGATTTACCCACATCATGAAAATAACCAGCGATTGCAGCCAAAAAGGCAATGACTTCTGTATTCGGCAAAAAAGACTCTTTCTTTAATATCTCTTGCTCTGTAAAATTCACAGGCACCACACCTTCATGATTAAATTTACTGCGATTGCCCACCACCCACAGTAACTCACTACGCCGTCGCCCACGGATCCAGTGACAGGACACGGCAGTATTTTTAGTAGCGGTCTGGCGGAGCAGTTTTTTCAGTGCAAGCAAGCCATCTTCGGTGATCACGGTCTGCCATGTATTATCACCAATCCGATCGGCAAAGGCATCGAGCACACGTCGAGTACGAGCTAAGGCTTTTTTTTCACATTGGCTAATCAAGGTCACGATCATCAGTCATGCACCTCGTTAGAGAATGTGTTGAGCGATTGCGTTTTGACTTGGTCAAACATAAAGTCTAAGCATTTATGCTCGGTAAATTTCTGTAGGATTTGCTGGCGGAATTCTTGTTCTTTCATGCCTTCTTTGGCACAGAGAAAGGCGTAGGGCAGTACCACTGCATCTTTGACCAAATCCGCCACATCGAAGACCAATGCGCCACGACGAGTTTTGCCGTGCATCACTGCAAAGCCATGCGGAATACCGAGAACCCACAGTGTGGTTGCAGCGAGTCCATACGCAAGATAATTGCCATGATTGAGAAAGTCGTTGGCAAAGTCACCTTGTTCGGGATTACGCTCAAAGGACATTTGGCAACGTGTGGCGGCGATTTTATAGAGTTGTTTGGTGGTCTGCGCTTCGGCAAGCAGTAAATCTGCTACTTTAGTCATGCGTGGAATTTTGTTACGGTAGCCTAGTAAGGCATTTTGAATGTCTTGATCATCCAATTGAAAGCCTTCGGCACGGAGGTCACGATCTTTCGACCAGACTTGTTCGATGTAATTCAATCGAGCATGTTGGAAGGCTTTGGCGACTTCAAGTCGTTTCGCTTCATCGAACCAAAAAGAAAGCCAACCTTGCACATATTCGGTCGGTCGATATTCACTTTGAGGTGTCAGCCATTCGATCTCTGCACCCGAGAATAATGGCGTCCCGCCACCACCGCAGAAGCCGACCAAAACGCCTGCGCTACACAGCATACGCATGGCGGCATTGGTGATCGAAGTGCCTGTACCAAGCAAAATCACCGTGGTATTGGCGATGGGAATATTCCAATATTGATTTTGATTTTTTTCTTCGGTGAGATAGAGCACACGACCGTCTTTTTGCATGACACGGCAGTATTCGAGGTAGTACAGATTGGCACGTTTGGAGTGCAGAATGGCTTTTAAGTCGCTTGGATTGAGTTGTTCCATATTTTGCCCAGCTTTAATTTTCGATACTCAGTTTTTCGGTACTTTAATTTTCGATTTTGTTCATATATTGCATTTGATATTGATACTAGCTGAATAGACTGTTTGAAGAAAGTGGTAAAAATTCATTAACGACATCTCGTGTCGTTTTATTTTTTCACAAACTAGAACGGTTTGTGACTGATCAGAAATTTGCAAATTTAACCTGCAATGGTATAACTAGAATCTATTGAAGTGTTCTCTTAATATTTCATCAAAATAATTGCAGATAACTGGAGTTGAAAATGAGTGTTGCTTTTGTAACGTGTGATCTCTTAGATGATAACGAAGATAAAGAGTTACAAGTGGTTTCTCCCTCGATCGATGGTAAATTTTTCCGTAGTTTCGGCGCACGCAAGACCTTTGGTGGTCAAGTGGTCACAGTGAAATGCTTTGAAGACAATTCACGTGTCAAAGAGCTGTTGGCGACAGATGGTACTGGCAAAGTGTTAGTGGTTGATGGTGGTGCTTCAATGCGCTGTGCCTTAATGGGCGACATGATCGCAGAGTCAGCGGTGAAAAATCACTGGAATGGTGTGATTATTTACGGTTGTGTTCGTGATGTTGATGCGATTGCTGAGTTGGATTTAGGTGTACAGGCATTGGCGTGTATTCCACAAAAAAGTACCCGTAAAGGTGTGGGTGAAACAGGTTTAACTTTATCATTTGGCGGTGTGACAATTGCCCAAGATGATTATATCTATGCAGATAATAATGGTATTGTGGTTGCCAAAGAGTCACTGGTTTAACACACTCAATTGTATAAAGCATGGATTAAATAGGTCTAAATTGTCATGACAAATCACACTGGAAAACGCCACCGCACCAAAGTCTATCAATCTTTAGCATCAACATTGGTGACTTTACCTCGTGGCGTGATGGGTACCCCTTATCCAAAGCAACCTGAAAAGCCAATAAAACTTTATGAGTTTGAAGCATGCCCATATTGCCGTCGTGTGCGTGATGTGATTACACAACTCAACTTAGATGTGGAAATCTATCCATGTCCGAAAAATGGCACACGTTTTCGACCAATCGTACAGGCTTTAGGCGGAAAGGCACAGTTTCCATTTTTGATTGATGAGAATACTGGCGATCAACTCTATGAATCCAAAGCGATTATTGCGCATTTATTTACCCACTATAGTCACAAGGGTAAAGTGCCTTTGAGCTATCAGTTGCTTCCACCATTATCTTTAGTTGGCGGTATCGCTGTGGCAGTGAATAGCTTTGATGGCATGACAGCAAATGCAAATAATGTCAATCGTGAAGTACCTGAACAGTTGTTGGAGTTGTGGAGCTTTGAAGCGAGTCCATTTTCTCGAATTGTTCGTGCCAAGCTCACGGAACTTGAGATTCCATACAAAATTCATAGCGTGCCGAAAGAGCGTTGGCAAGATCAAGGGCCTGCAACGGCACGCCTTAAACCTGGCAAGTATGAACCGCTTGCTAATGGTAAACGTGCTCAAGAATTGCCAAAGATGCAGGGCAAAATGCAAGTACCATATTTGATTGATCCCAATACAGGTGTGGAGATGTTTGAATCTCGTCAGATAGTAAAATATTTGGACAAGCAATACGGTTAAATCGTCTTTAAATCTTTGTTTAAACAGCCTTTAACAGATTGATAAAGGCTGTTTTTTAATGCGAATAAAGTATTTTTCAAATCAATTGTGCCAGTTTTAAGATTTCCGTACGGAGGAATTGATGTCGTGGATTGTGCGCCAAATCCTGATACCAATACATGCCAATATCGATTTTAGGTAACGCAATCGGTAGCTCATGCACGTGAATGCTGTTGGCATAATGTAGATTTTGCAAAATCAGTTTAGGAATGGTCAGCATCGCCTCAGGATGTTGTGCCAATACTTGTAATGCGGTGGAATAGTGCTGACATCGCAGTAGAATCTGCCGAGAGAGTTGCTGACGATTCAGGTCAATATCTTCGACCAATTGCCCTGTGCGTCGTGATGACACGCCGATATGTGGTGCACTCAGATAGATGGTTTTGTTGACATTTTTCTGCTGACTACACACCACAAAATGATCTTCAATCAAGGATTGATAGTGGATATTGCTCGGACAATGTTGCTTCAGATCAATGACAAAATCTGCTTGCTGAATACTGAGATCACTAAACATGGTTTTGCGATCGAGCTTGGCACTCAAAAATTGAATATTTAAATCTAGACTGTGAAAATGAGCGAGCAACTTCGGAAAGATGATCGGTTCAATTTCATCGTGTACGGCAATTTTTAAGCTGTGAATGGCTTTGGGATCGAAACTATTTTGTGAAGTGGCAATGCTTTGAATAGTCAATAATGCCTGTTTGATCGGTGTATAGATTTGCTCAGCAAATGGCGTTGCCAGCATCTTGTGTCCAGCTCGGATAAATAATTCATCACCAAGCTGTTGCCGTAGACGTTGCAGGGCATGACTGACCGCAGATTGACTGATACAGAGAATCAGTGCCGCTTTGGAAATACTTTTTTGCTCAAAAATGGCGATAAACAAAGGATATAAATTAATATCAACACGATGAAACTGGCTAATGTCTAGATTGTCATTTGCTTCTAGGTTATTAGAGTCGCTGAGTTGTTCTCGGTCGTTTAGATCATCGCTATGAATTTCATTCATAATCTTTGTGTCAATTAAATCATTTCATTCATAATAATTATTTGCGTATTCTATGGCAATAGATAATACAAATTCGCAAAGGATTTCCACCATCATGTATGAGCTCTCTGATCGCGCCAAAGACTATATCCAACGTACAGAACAATTTATCAAAGATGAAATCGAGCCAGTCGAGGCAGATTTTTGGCATGAGGTGCATCGTCTAAATGTCGATGGTGATTGGACGAAATGGCAGTGGCCAGCGATGCTTGAAACCTTAAAAGCCAAAGCCAAAGCCGCAGGACTGTGGAATATGTTCTTGCCTGATGCAACATTAGGTGCAGGACTGTCGGTACAGGAATATGCGCACATTGCTGAGCGCACAGGACGCAGTTTGATTGCGCCAACCGTATTTAACTGTAATGCGCCTGACACGGGCAATATGGAGGTGCTTTGGCGTTACGGCAGTGAAGCACAACAGGAACAATGGTTCAAACCTTTACTTGCAGGTGAGATTCGTTCGGTATTCTGTATGACTGAGCCTGATGTAGCATCGAGTGATGCCACCAATATGCAAGCCACAGCGGTGATCGAAGGGGATGAAATCGTACTCAATGGTCGCAAATGGTGGTCGTCAGGTTTGGGTGATCCAAATGCCAAAGTCATCATTTTTATGGCGCATACCCCTGATGAATCCAAAGATCGTCATCATCAACATTCCATGGTCTTAGTGCCAGTGAATACGCAAGGTGTGACAATCGAACGCATGTTGCCTGTGTTTGGCGACTACGATGCACCGCATGGTCATGGTGAAGTGAGCTTTGATAATGTGCGTGTGCCTGTGGCGAACTTTATCGGCGGTGCAGGGCAAGGTTTTGAGATTGCGCAAGGTCGTCTAGGACCAGGGCGGATTCATCACTGTATGCGTTGTATCGGTGCTGCGGAAAAGTCATTGGAGTTGATGATTGAACGTGGCATGTCACGTAAAGCCTTTGGTAAAGAATTATTAAAGCTAGGTGGTAATCTAGAGCGTGTTGCAGAAGCTCGAGTTGCAATTGATCAAGCTCGCTTGTTGACCTTATATGCAGCCTATAAGATGGATAAAATGGGCAATATGGCAGCCCTGACAGAAATCTCTGCGATCAAAGTGGTTGCGCCAACAGTCCTACAAAATGTGGTGGATATGGCGATTCAAATTCATGGCGGTGCTGGGGTTTCCAAAGATACACCGCTGACCGCATTCTACGCACAAGCTCGTGCACTGCGTCTTGCGGATGGACCAGATGAGGTGCATAAAGGCATGATTGCCAAATTGGAATTGATGAAACGTGGTTATGCTTCTCGCCGTTAAACAATGTAAATTGTTGCTGTAAATGGCGAATTGAAAAAGCGCACAATTGGAAAATGAAGCAGTAGATAAAGGATAATTTCATGGCAATCATCGATATTGGTGGCAATGTCCGACAAGGCGAAGAACTTGATATACAAGCAGTAGAATCATGGCTTAAAAATCAACAGGTTGTTTTGCAAGGTCAAGTGCAAGTCACGCAATATTCGGGCGGCGCATCCAACTGGACCTATCGCCTGAAATACGACAACGTGGATTTGATTCTACGGCGCCCACCAAAAGGCACCAAAGCCAAATCGGCGCATGATATGGCACGTGAGTATCATGTGCAAAACAATCTCAAACCGTTCTATCCAGTACTTCCTGAGATGGTGGCGCTGTGTCAGGATGAGTCGGTGATTGGCTGTGATTTCTATGTGATGAAGCGCATCGAGGGCATTATTCCTCGAGCCAATTTACCCAAAGAAATTGACTATACTGAAGCCGATGTCCGCCAACTTTGCATCAATGTATTGGATAAATTGATCGAGTTGCATCAAGTGCCGTATCAAGGCACCGCCTTAGAACAACTGGGTAAAGGCGATGGTTATTGTCGTCGTCAAGTCGAAGGTTGGGATAAGCGTTATGCCAAAGCCCGCACCAAGAATGTCCCATCGTTTAACTATGTGCGTAAATGGCTCTTGGAGAATATTCCCGCCGATACAAAGACCTGTGTAATTCATAACGATTGGCGTTTTGATAATGTCATTCTTGACCCACAACATCCGACCGAAGTGATTGGTGTGTTGGACTGGGAAATGGCAACACTTGGCGATCCGCTGATGGATTTGGGTTCGGCATTGGCGTATTGGGTGGAAGAAAGCGACAATAAAATCTTTAAAGCCACACGCCGTCAGCCGACCAATCGCAAAGGCATGTTTACTCGTCAGCAAGTGGTAGATTACTATCTGCAAAAAACAGGTTTAACACCTGACAATTGGGCATTTTACGAAGTGTTTGGTTTGTTCCGCTTGGCGGGGATTGCACAGCAGATTTATTATCGCTATTACCACAAACAAACTGATAATCCAGCTTTTAAAAACCTTTGGATTGTCATCAATGCGATACATTTTCGTGCTTTAAAATTGATCGCTAAACAAAAAATGTCGAATCATCCGATTGGCAAGCAAATTTTACAGCGAATTGGTTAATAGTCAGAAAATATGAAGAGCAGAAAGTAATGACCACGATTTATTTGATTCGACATGGACAAGCCTCATTTGGTGCAGCCAATTATGATCAGCTCTCAAATAAGGGCGAGCAACAAGCAACTTTGCTTGGGCAGTATCTTGCCAAAATTTTAAAAGAACCGCCTGTGGCGTATGCAGGCACGATGCAACGCCATCAACAGACTGCTCAGCTTGCCTTAGCAGAAAGTTTCCCTGAGCTTGCGGTGAATAGTGATCAAGGTTGGAATGAATTTCATCACCAGCAAGTCTTTGCCAAATTTGATGATCGGTTCAACAAACCTGATAAATTGAAACTGGCGATTTTACAAGAAAAAAATCCACGGGCATATTTGGCAAGAATCTTTGATCAGGCGATTGAGCGCTGGATCGGTAATGAATTTGATCATGAATATGACGAATCTTGGACGGCATTTTCGACTCGAGTGAATGGTGCATTTGATGCCTTATGCACAGATTTGATAGAAAAACAACCTCGTTATGCGGTGGTATTTAGCTCTGGTGGTGTGATTTCCACGATCGTCGGACATCTACTTGGATTGGATGCGAAAAGTATTTTTCAGCTGAATTGGTCGATTGCCAATACCTCGATCACTACCATTCGCTTAAAGGGCAAAGATCGACAGCTGCTCAGCCTAAATGAGCATCACTTTATCAAAGCTGAAAATGCAGATTTACTGACGTGGATTTAACTGAATATTTTTAAGAAAATCATTGAAATTAAAGGATCGAATCATGGCAAAAACAATTTTAATCACAGGTGCAAGCTCAGGTCTTGGCGCAGGAATGGCACGTGAGTTTGCCAAAAAAGGCTATAACCTTGCGATCTGTGCACGCCGCCAAGAGCGCTTAGATGCACTAAAACAAGAGCTCGAAAGCCAATTCGGCATCAAAGTCATCGCCAAAACTTTGGATGTCACACACTATGATGATGTGTTTACCGTATTTAAAGCCTTTCAGGCAGAATTTGGGCGTATTGATCGAATCATCGTCAATGCGGGTGTTGGTGAAGGTCGTCGTATTGGCAAGGGCAACTTTGCCATTAACCGTGCCACAGCAGAAACCAACTTTATCTCAGCGCTTGCCCAGAGCGAAGCTGCGGTAGAAATTTTCCGTGCGCAAAATGCAGGACATTTGGTGGTAATTTCCTCGATGAGCGCAGTACGTGGTCTGCCAAAACATTTGTCGACTTATGCCGCAAGTAAGGCTGCAGTTGCGCACCTTGCCGAAGGCATCCGAGCAGAACTGCTCAATACACCGATCAAAGTCTCTACGATTTTCCCAGGGTATATCCGTACTGAGCTGAATGAAGGGGCGAAAAAACTGCCTTTTGAAGTCGATGAAAAAACAGGCTGTAAAATCTTGGTGAAAACCATTGAAAGTGAACCTGTCAAAGCTTTTGTGCCAAAATGGCCATGGTTGCCACTTGGTTTGGCGATGAAAGTTTTGCCTCTACGTATCGTGAATAAGTTAAGTTAGATCAATTTTGAGCAACTTAGATCAGCCATAAAAAACCATGCATGGGTTTTTTCGTTAAATAGTGCGTCAAAATTAGTTTTGAGCAGCTTCTTTAACATCAGCAGCGCCAGTTTCAACCGCACCAGCGATTGCAGCAGTTGCATCTTTAGCAGCTTGACCAGCAGCGTTTGCAGCATCAGATGCAGCAGTTGCAGTTGCGTCAGCAGCTTCACCGATTGCATTACCAGCTTCGTCAGTTGCAACAGCAGCATCTGTAGCCAAGTCGTCAGTTGCAGCAACAGTTGCATCACCAGCTGATTCTAGTGCAGCACCTGCGTGATCAGCAGCATCTTCAGCGTGTTGTTCAGTTGCAGTTTCAGCAGCTTCTTCTTTTTTTGCACAACCAACGAAAGCAACAGCAGAAGCTAAACCTAAAGCAATTAATAATTTATTCATTTTTAAATCCTCATAAAATGGCATCCGAAACGACTAACCGTTTCGAAGCCAAATAATATACGATTTGATAAAAAAAGCTACATCAATCTTAGCTTTTGTGATGAGTATCACATTTAATGAAAGTCGATCAATTAAACATTAAAACGGAAATGCATCACATCGCCATCTTGTACGATGTAGGTTTTGCCTTCTAATCGCCATTTTCCTGCTTCTTTTGCGCCTGACTCACCGTTGTGTTGGATGTAGTCGTCATAGGCGATTACTTCAGCACGGATAAAGCCTTTTTCAAAGTCGGTATGAATCACACCAGCAGCTTGAGGTGCAGATGCGCCAACTTTCACCGTCCATGCACGTACTTCTTGTACACCAGCGGTAAAGTAGGTTTGTAAACCAAGTAGCGCATAACCTGCACGAATCACACGATTCAATCCTGGTTCTTCCATACCCATCGCTTCAAGAAACTCTGCACGTTCATCTTCTTCAAGTAGTGAAATTTCTGCTTCGATTTGATTACAGAGCGCAACGACCACGGCATTTTCAGATTCTGCAAGTTCACGCACTGAGTCCAAATATGGATTATTTTCAAAACCATCTTCCGCCACATTGGCAATGTACATGGTTGGTTTTAAAGTCAGTAAACCAAAACCTTTAATCAGTTTACGCTCATCATCAGACAAATCTGCGGCACGAGCAGGGCGTCCGTCATCAAGTAATGGTTGAATTTTCTCAAGCACTGCTTTTGTTGCAATGGCTTCTTTATCACCACCTTTAGCAGTTTTTGTTAAACGTGTAATTGCTTTCGATACAGTTTCTAGATCAGCGAGGGCAAGTTCAGTATTGATTGTTGCAATATCATCGAGTGGATCGATTTTGCCATTCACATGGATGACGTTTTCATCTTCAAAACAACGCACTACATGGGCAATTGCATCAGTTTCACGAATATTGGCAAGGAATTGATTACCTAAACCTTCACCTTTCGACGCACCTGCAACTAGTCCTGCGATATCGACGAATTCCATTGAAGTTGGGATTTCACGTTGCGGTTTGACGATAGCTGAGAGTTTATCCATGCGATCATCAGGTACAGGCACGACGCCTGTATTTGGCTCGATGGTACAAAATGGAAAGTTTTCAGCGGCGATGGCTGCTTTGGTCAGTGCGTTAAATAAGGTGGATTTCCCCACGTTTGGCAAACCGACAATACCACAATTAAAGCCCATAAAATCTACTCAAATGCTCTATTTATACTGCGCCACATGATACAGCAATTTCCAATCTAAGTCAGTCATTAAACGACTTCAAAAATTGATTTTCAGTTGATAGCATGGAGGTTGCTTGAGCTTATTCTTAGATACGATTAGATGATAAATAGTTTATGCAGAATCATAAAAGGCAAATGGTGTGTAATAGGTTTTTGCGCATCTTAGCGATTCAGTTTAATATGCCTTGTGGAAAGGCTTCATCCCTTATAGCGTAAAACACAATTTATATCACTGAGAAAAATAATCAATCGGAGTGTACATGCGTATTTTGTATCAATTTCCTTTGTCACTGTTTTGTGAGAAAGCACGTTGGTTGCTCGATCATAAAGAGTTGGATTATGTGGCAAAGAATTTGACACCAGGTTTACATCGCTTAACCACGCAACACCATACGCAAAGCAAGCACTTACCTGTACTTAAAGATGATAAAAAGTGGATTGCAGATTCGAGTAGAATTGCTGATTATTTAGATTGCTATTATCCTGAACATGCCTTGATTCGCAGTGAGCCTGAGCTACGAGAGCGGATTTTAGAAATTGATGCCTTAAGTCAGGTTTTCGGTATCCATGTAAGGCGTTGGCTATTTTATTTTATTTTGCAATTTGAGCATAATTCGGCGATTGAAGTCATACTTGGTGAACGAGGCTGGCTTCGTGATCTTAAGGCACTGGCTCGCCCAACCATCAAATTTGCCATTAATAGCTATCATCACATCACAGGTTATACTGCACTGGAATCTAAACAGAAAATCGACGCAATGATAGAACAATTCAATCAAATCTTGGTCGAGAATGGCGGCGAATATTTGGTGGCGGATCGACTCACCCTTGCAGATATTGCGGTGTGTAGCATGATTGCACCCTTAATGATGATTGAGGGCACGCCATGGGAACGTGAGCAACACAGTGAGATAGCGCCTGAGGTGATGGCATTTCAGCATTATTTATTGCAAATCCCACTCGGACAATATGTACAGCGTATTTATGAGCAGGAGCGCAATGCCAGAGTGGATTGGCGTGGCATTTAGTTTATTGGCGAATATTTAGACTATTTCCGTGTTCTTTTGAAATTGTTTTTGGATCAATGTTATGAAAATTGTCGCAGATGAAAATCTAGCGTTTACCGATTATTTTTTTTCAGAGTTTGGAGAAATCCAAAATTTGGCAGGGCGCACCATTTCTAACGATGATCTGAAAGACTGCGATGCGCTTCTAGTGCGTTCCGTGACTAAGGTCAACGCTGATCTTATCAAAAATTCGCCAGTCAAATTTATCGGTAGTGCCACCATCGGTACAGATCATCTTGATATTACGGCTTTAGAAAACAATCACATTCCATGGGCGAATGCCGCAGGCTGTAATGCCCAAGCTGTGGCGGAATATGTAGTAACGGCATTGCTCACGCTTCGACCTGAGTTGATTGATGCAGGGCAGTCGTTTTGCTTGGGTGTGGTCGGTCTAGGCAATGTCGGGACACGATTGGTGGCTTTGGCGAAGTTCTTGGATTGGCATGTAATTGGTTATGATCCTTTTGTAATTCATGCTCAAGCGGAACAAGTTGATTTTCAAACTTTACTCAATCAATCTGATGCGATTTCAATTCATGTGCCTTTAACTAAACAAACGGATCATTCACAACAACATGCCACGCATCATTTGTTTAATGAAAGCACTTTGAGTCAGATGAAAACAGATGCAATCTTGATCAATAGTGCACGTGGTTCGGTGGTTGAAGAAAAGGCGTTGCTTGCAGATATTGCGAAGAATAAACGTCAAGTAGTGTTAGATGTGTTTGAACATGAACCGCAAATTTCCGCAGAATTACTCAATGCTTTGACGCTCGCAACACCGCATATTGCAGGCTATAGCCTAGAAGGTAAGGCGAGAGGCACGCAAATGATTTATCAGTCTTTTTGTGAAACTTTTGGTAAATCAGCAGATAAAGATTTTGTACCATTACTTGAGCGTTGCGAGCCACTTTTAGCGCTTAATGAAGATGCAAAAAATGCCAAAGCCGAATTTAAAACACAACTGATGCAAAACCTGAGCACCATTTATGATATTTGCCGTGATGATCAAGCTTTGCGTGCATGTTTAAATGATGGTGCGATTCAGCAAAAAGCCTTTGATGATCTCAGAAAAAATTATCCGTTACGTCGTGAATGGTCTGCCTTTGGTGCAGAACTGTCATGAATAATCATGCTTTTGAGAATGAAAAATTGACTGAAACAACTTTTAAAATGACCTGCGATCTGGAAGCGTTACAAGCACGTGCCGAGCTATATCAACGAATTCGCTCATTTTTTGCTGAGCGTAATGTGCTTGAAGTTGAAACGCCATTGCTATCTCAAGCAGGAACGACAGATGTGCATCTTGCTTCGGTGCAAGCCTTGCGTAATGTCAACGGCGTAAAAGCATCGCATTATCTACATACTTCGCCAGAGTTTGCCATGAAGCGACTACTTGCTAGTGGTAGTGGCGCAATTTATCAAATCTGTAAAGTGTTTCGTGATGATGAACATGGTCGTAAGCACAATAGCGAATTTACCATGTTGGAATGGTATCGTCCTGATTTTGATCTGAAAGATTTGATGTATGAAACAACCGATCTATTAAATATTTGTCTGAAAGATCGTTTCGATGAAGTGCGTCCGATCTTGCTGAGTTATAAACATGCTTTCCAAGATCGTTTGGACATCAATCCGTTGCAAGCGAGTTGTGTTGAGTTAAAACAATGCGCACAGCGTGTTGGCTTGGATGTACGACTTGGCGATGATCGCTTGGCTTATATGGATTTGCTGTTTTCAGCAAGTCGCTGCACGCTTTGAAGTGTATATCGAGGGCTTAGAACTTGCTAATGGCTATGATGAGCTCAGTGATGCCAATGCACTTCGTCAGCGTTTTGAAGCGGATAATCAAGCACGGCTTGCACAAGGTTTAGAAGCGATGCCGATAGATGAGCGATTGCTTGCTGCATTGGAGTTTATGCCTGTTTGTTCTGGGATTGCACTCGGAATTGACCGTTTACTAATGGTTGCGATGCGACGGATGCGACTCGAGCAGGTGATTAGCTTTCCTGCGCATTTGGCTTAGCTTAGCGTTAAAATGAGATGTAAAAAAATGGCGAACAATTGTCGCCATTTCGATCAAAATATTTAGGTATCAATACACATAAGACGCTGTACCAGTCGCGATGTGTGTGCCTTGATCATTATGCAAATCCATGCGCATCAGACAGCTTTTACGACCGAGGCGTACCACTTGTGCTTTGGCAATAAAGTACTTTCCACGACCTGGTGCAAGATAATCTACACGCAAGTCCAAAGTTGCCAATTTTCCAACTTTCTTAGTCGTTTCCTCAAAAGTTTCAGGAGTGCTACGACGGTATAATTCGCTCATTGCAACCACACCGCCCATACTATCGAGAATGGTTGCGGATACGCCACCATGCAGAATTTGAAATTTCACATTACCAATCAAATGCGCATCCATCTCAACAAAACCTTCAATCTGCCCATCTACGACACGCATTTTGAGATTATTGTGGGTGTAAAACGGTGAGCTATTAAAAGCAATACAGAGTTGCTCTAAGATCATATTAATATCACTCTGATTTTCGGCAGTGATATGACCAGTCCATTGTTGTTGTTGATCATTAAGCATACTTAAACTCACATAAAATAAAGCAAATACTTTGCGAGCAGTGATCGCAAAGGCGTACAATAACGTCCGTATAGTAATAGATCAGAAGAGCTTTGTAATGACTTATACGTTCAATCGACCTGCATTTCCTTCCACTCGTATGCGCAGAATCCGCAAAAATGATCGCTTACGTGACATGGTCAGCGAAACGCAGCTCACAGCAGATCATCTGATTTATCCAGTATTCGTCTTACCGGGTGCAAATCAAGCACAAGACATCGCCAGCATGCCGAAGATTCAGCGTCTCTCTGCCGATTTATTGCTTAAAAAAGCGGAAAAATTACTCAATCTTGGCGTTTCAAAATTGGCATTATTTCCAGTCACACCACAAGAAGATAAATCGATCACTGCAGAATCAGCTTGGCGTGAAGATGGTTTGGTGCAAACAACCTGTCGTTTACTGAAAAAGGAACTCCCTGAAATGGTGCTGATCACTGATGGCGCACTTGATCCGTATACCACGCATGGGCAGGATGGCATCATTGATGATACAGGCTATGTACTGAATGATGAAACGGTTGAATGCCTCATCAAACAAGCCCTCAGTCATGCCGAAGCAGGCAGTGATGTGATCGCACCAAGCGATATGATGGATGGACGCATCGGCGCAATCCGTCAGGCTTTAGAACAAAGTGGTCATATCTATACCAATATCATGGCGTATTCGGCAAAATATGCCTCAAGCTACTATGGACCATTTCGTGATGCGGTCGGTTCAGCGAGCAATCTCAAAGGCGCTAATAAATATAACTATCAAATGGATTTTGCCAATCGAGCAGAAGCCTTGCATGAAGTGGCTTTAGATATTCAAGAAGGTGCAGATATGGTGATGATCAAACCGGGTATGCCGTATCTTGATGTGGTACGTGAAGTGAAAAATACATTTGGCGTGCCAACCTTTGTCTATCAAGTCAGCGGTGAATATGCAATGCACATGGCGGCAATTCAAAATGGTTGGTTGTCCGAGAGCGTGATCCTAGAATCATTGATGTGCTGTCGCCGAGCAGGTGCAGATGGGATTTTGACTTATTTTGCTGAAGTGGCTGCGGAGCAGTTAAAGGCGCAAAAATAGAAATTAATCATTGGGTCAAAACACCTCACCTAGTTCATCATTAATTAGCACAATTTTGGGTATTTAAAATATGGAAATCAAAGTCCATTATCTCGACAATCTTCGCCAAGAAGCCAAGTTCGATGATTTTAGCGTGATTGCAGATCAGCCGATCCGCTACAAAGGTGATGGCTCTGCGCCGGGTCCTTTTGACTATTTCCTTGCTTCATCTGCTTTGTGTGCGGCTTATTTTGTCAAAGTGTATTGCGCTGCTCGTGATATTCCGACGGATAATATTCGCCTATCTCAAAATAATATCGTCGATCCTGAAAATCGCTATAAACAAATTTTAAAAATCCAAGTCGAACTTCCTGCTGATATTTCCGATAAAGATCGTCAAGGGATTTTGCGTTCGATCGACCGCTGTACAGTGAAAAAAGTCATTCAGACTGGACCTGAATTTATTATTGAAGAAGTGGAAAGCATTGATGCCGATGCACAGGCATTATTAATGCCGAGCCTGACTTCGGACAGTCAAACTTTTATTGAAGGCAAAGACCTACCGCTTGAGCAAACCATTGCCAATATGTCGAGTATTTTGGCGAATTTGGGCATGAAGATCGAGATTGCTTCATGGCGTAATATCGTGCCGAATGTGTGGTCATTGCATATTCGTGATGCACAGTCGCCGATGTGCTTTACCAATGGTAAAGGTGCGACTAAGGAAAGTGCGCTTGCATCGGCTTTGGGCGAGTTTATCGAGCGTTTAAATTGTAACTTTTTCTATAACGATCAGTTTTGGGGTGAAGAGATTGCCAACGCTGAGTTTGTACATTATCCCGATGAAAAATGGTTTCAGCCGAGCAAAGATGATGCTTTACCAGCTGAGGTTCTCGATGAATATTGCCTAGAAATTTACGATCCTGATAGTGAACTTCGTGGCTCGCATTTGTTTGATACCAACTCAGGCAATACCAAACGTGGCATTTGTGCCTTACCATTTGTGCGTAAATCGGATGGTGAAACGGTGTATTTTCCATCCAATTTAGTTGAGAATCTATATCTCAGTAATGGTATGAGTGCAGGCAATACCTTAGCTGAAGCGCAAGTGCAGTGTCTTTCAGAGATTTTTGAGCGTGCAGTCAAACGTGAAATTATCGAAAATGAAATCACCCTTCCTGATGTCCCACAAGATGTTTTAGACAAGTATCCAAGCATCGTTGCAGGGATCAAAGGGTTAGAGGAGCAGGGCTTCCCAGTCTTGGTCAAAGATGCGTCGCTCGGTGGTCAATTCCCTGTGATGTGTGTGACTTTGATGAATCCACGTACAGGTGGTGTATTTGCCTCATTTGGTGCGCATCCAAAACTGGAAGTGGCACTAGAACGTAGTCTGACCGAGCTGTTACAAGGACGGAGTTTTGAAGGCTTAAATGATTTACCACGTCCAACATTTAGTACAAATGCTGTGACCGAGCCGAATAATTTTGTTGAGCATTTCATTGATTCGAGTGGTGTAGTGTCATGGCGATTCTTTAGTGCAAAATCGGATTATGATTTTGTTGAATGGGAGTTTACCGCCAACGGCGCTCATACCAATGTTCAAGAGGCAGAAACGTTATTTGCAATTCTCGAAGACTTGGGCAAAGAATCCTATATGGCAGTCTATGAACATCTTGGCGCAACGGCGTGTCGCATCATCGTACCTGACTATTCCGAAGTGTATTTGGTCGAAGATTTGATTTGGGACAATACCAATAAAGCCTTGGCTTTCCGTGAAGATATTCTCAATCTGCATCGCCTAGATGATGAGCAATTGCAAGCATTGGTTGAACGCTTAGAAGACGTGGAAGTTGATGATTATACTGACATTGTCACCTTGATCGGTATTGAGTTTGATGACAATACCGTGTGGGGGCAGCTCACCATTCTTGAGTTAAAGTTGTTGATTTATCTCGCATTAAAAGAATTTGAAGAAGTCAAAGAATTGGTCGAAACCTTCTTGCAATACAATACCAACACGGTCGAGCGTGGTTTATTTTATCAATGTATGGATGTGGTGCTCGAAGTCATGCTCGATGATGAGATGGACATTGGCGATTTTGAAGTGAATTTCCGTCGTATGTTTGGCGATGAGCGCATGGATGCAGTCTTAGGTTCAGTCAATGGCACAGTGAAATTTTACGGATTGACCGAAACCAATATGCAACTTGATGGCTTGGATCGTCATTTGCGCTTGATCGACAGCTATAAAAAGTTGCATCAGGCGAGGGCAAAATACGTTAAAAATTAATCATTTTTAATCACCAAAATCTATTAAAACGATGAGTCACAATGCATTTATATATTTAGTTTTCAAATGAGGCAATATACAAACCATCGATGGTTTCAAGCACTGTAATGAATAAGTTTATCTCTTTAATGACATAAACCGCGTAACTGGCTACGGTTGAAAATATTGGTATCAGGGTCGCGTCAACTTTATTCAACTTAGAGTTAGTGTCTTGAATCGCTTTGCACACTGCTTTTGCAATAAGTGAGCTTGCCACCCAAATAACAATAGCCAAGATTAAATTATAACCAAGCGCTGCTATTGCCTCTGAATGATTTTGCCAAAATTGAATAAGTGAATCTTTTTTACTTCTCTCTTTCATTGTGCGCATGTGAGTTGAGTCCACATGCATATTTAATACTTTTTGATGTCGTGATTAAATCACAGAAGAAACTAGCCAAGTGTTGTAAGCACAAAATGCGATTAGCAGACCTGCGCCTTCCAATCTGTTAATCCGTCCAGCGCCACGAAATCCATAGGCCATAAATAGCAAGGCGATTGTCAAGCCCATCATAACTAACCAGTCGCGAGACATAACCTCGGAAGACATACCTGTAATCGGCGATATAACGCCCGCGATACCAACGACAGCGAGTAAGTTAAACATGTTAGAACCCACCACATTTCCAATAGCTATATCATGTTCACCTTTTCTAACTGCAATAATGGATGCTGCTAATTCAGGGAGTGACGTGCCCAAAGCAACAATCGTTAAGCCGATAATTAAATCACTAACACCCAGCGCCTCTGCGATACTCACTGCTCCCCAAACGAGTAATCGTGAACTCACTATCAGAAGAATCAAGCCAATAACCAGCCAAAAAATAGCTTTTTTGATAGGCATCTCGTGCTGAACCAGTTCTTGATCCATTTCACTTTCTAATTTATCCCCTTTACCTCTCATAGCAGAGTAAATACTCCAGCCAATTAAGGTAAAGAACCCCACCAGAAGAAGAACAGACTCAAAACGTGTTAGCGAGCCATCCCAAAGGAAATAACCTAGCGCAGAACTAATAAGCAATAATATAGGGATCTCTTTTCTGACTATTTTTGATTGCACCAATATTGGAGTAATAATGGCTGTTAACCCTAGAATTAAACCTGTATTGACGATATTCGAGCCGAGCGCATTACCGAGGGCTAAATCTGGATTGCCATGAATGGCCGCCATTGCAGAAACAACCATTTCAGGTGCAGACGTACCGAAACCAACAATGACCATTCCAATTAGCAATGACGGCATGCCAGCATGTTTAGCAGTAGCAGCAGCACCTTCAACGAAACGGTCAGCACTCCAAACCAATAGAATGAAACCACCTAAAATGGCTAAAAAAGAAACTAACATTAGACGACACTCCCATTTGTAAAATGGTTTTTGTTATCAAAGGAGATGCAGTTTGGAAGTTGTTTAATGGCTTTACTGAATGAAAATTTACGAGTATTTCCAGTGGCATAAGACGCCAATCGATTGATCGTAATAACGATGATTAGCTGTGACATGAGTATTTCCTTGGGGTGGTTTAGACAAAGTCAAACGAGACTCTCCACCCCGAGAGCGCCATTTGCCTCAAGTCTTGTCAATCCAAGTATGGACATAACCGCCACGAACTGCTGTTCGGAGACTGTTGACGGTTATCACAGTAAAAACTAAGAGACTACTCCCCAAGGTCAGAACTGAATGATATAACCATTTATAGCCATTTACAACTTAGTAATAAGCGTTCACTCTGCGACGCAGAATGTTGAGCTTATCGACATGGCGTCGAACATCACTGAAGAATTCTTCTTTCTCCATGGCCAGCGCTAACTCCCATTCTTTAGCTAGACCTTGGCAGTCCAAAAATAAGTATCTCAGCTTCGTCTTTGAAATACGCAGTCCCTTGCTAAAGACCACGCGCTTGCCTCGTTGACCGTGAAAGTAGGGTGTGGTCGTAGAGATGTTATTTAACATAATATACATTATGCGAAATTCTGCATTTTAATTTTATTGGGCTAGGTAGATACATAAAATAATGTTTTTTGCGCTGTGTGCGATTCTATGTGCACATACAAGCATATTTTCTATAGACATACGATTAAATAAAATACAAATGTAAGATTTTTGATTGATTTTAAGCGCATGGCGCTTTTACTGCATAATTTAAGCCTCATTCAGCAAAATGCTAAATAATGTTCATCAAATCAATATCTATAAAACACTGATCTGAAATAAAAGACTTTTCAATTCATTTTTTTAAAAGCAATGTTGCTCAAAGATGATTCTATAAAAACATTTTTAAAGTGCTTCAAATATTATGGACAATCCTTCGGAACATGATTTTTATATGTTCATAAACATTATTGATAAGTCCGCAAAACGAAAAAGCTGTTTTACGTTGACTTACCAACAAGTTTATAAACATAAAATCACTTTGCCCACAATATTTTTTGCACTCAAACAATCACATTTAAAAATTTATTTTTTTAATTAAAATCAAAAGCATATCGCTTAGGGTTGCTTTTGCGTCATGAATCGAATTATGGCTTTTATTTCAGATCATTGTTTCACAGAGTCTGATTGATTCCATGAAACTTGATTATTGAGAATTTTAAATCATGCGAACCCTTTTTAGACAGTTTAGCGCCATGCGCTATATTTTATGAAGCATTCTTTCCATATCAAAATCTGCTGAATCCAATAGATCACGATAAGCCTTATCAAGTAACTTTTGAATAATTTCAACTTTAGATTCATCAAAATAATGAGCAAGAGAAGATAGCTGGATTGATGACTCAGTGGATATTCTCATATCTAAACGTCTAGTATCTGAATTATCACGATACGCTTTTTGACGTTCTGCATTCGTCATTGCTTTCTTTTCGAAAGCATCAATAGTTTTATTGTCTTTTAAGTCTTTCATTTTACGTTACCCTGTAACTATTCAATATGATTGCATTATAACAATAGTTACCGTGTAACGCAAGTGTTTTTATCCAAATCCTGAACTTATTTCATTGTTATTTTGCGGATAAGACCGCTGATATTCACGACTTAATTGGTTATGAATAGAACGCTTTTCGACATCCTCTACAGATATTTGCGTATCCACTTGTTGACGATTGTTCTCACTATTGCTCTGACGATTGAACGTATCATGTATATTCACCTGTAGGAATGGGTTAAATGGCTTGTCACCGCTCATATAGCGTTTACAGTCTTTTGTTGAGATATTTAAACGAGTCGCTTGCTGTGAGTAGCATGTGCATTTATTCGCAACAATGGCACAGCCTGCGAGCTGTGGCAATTGTGTTACTTCATACTGATATGATGATTGATCAATTTCATAAGGCTTATTGACATCATATTTCATCAATTGGGTACGGTTGTAATCCAGCGTGTCATTAAAATTTTTACGGCGTTCTGCTTCTCGTTCTTCGGGTGTACGATTATCAACTTTTAGCATTGTTTGCTGTGGATCAATGAGCTTGCTATCAGTTGTATTGGATGAAAATTCTTTGTTTTCATCCTCACCCTTAACATGATTAAAGATTTTATTATCTGAAAATCCAAGCATGTAAATAATACCAAGCAGGCACGCACCACCAATAAAGAACAACTTTTTCATGTATTTTGGTACACGAACTTTTGCATTAGTCACAATTTCAGTAGATTTATATTTTTTAAACAATTCAGACGGATATGCAAATTTAAAAATATCCTCAGCACGTTTTTCGGCAGCTTCGGTTTCAGGCAACATACAGGTTTTACGGTGCATGTGTATTTCAGCCTGTTTTTTGTTGAATGGACGCTTTACATGATAGTGTTCATTAACCAACTCTAATAAATGGAGATGCAAAAACTTAGGCGATTGCGTGATAAAAATCAGATCATAACCACCGTGACGATGTGTTTCTAATTCTGTAATGATCGGATTAGCTGATAACTTTTCTTTTGATTTATATGCGAAATAGTTTAACTTTTGCGCTTCATCATAAACAATCAAAGCGCCTTTTGTACCTAGTGTTTCATCACCTTTTGGTGTCATTGTCCAATCAAGCTCACCCCGAGCATTTTCAGGAATTGGTAATACATCAAGAGTAAGACCGTTGATATTTGAATAAACTTCCCTGCCATCTTTTACAGCTTCCTGAATCAATTTAACTGCATAAAGTGTTTTGCCGTTTCCAGGCTGTCCAGTGATTAATTTGATAGGCATTATGCACGTTTCCCTAATGACAATTTAGACGCTTCAATTGATGCACGAGTCAAGACAGCACCGAGAAGAATAGATAACGCTGAATCAATGCCGAACATGCCGAGAAGTCCGAGCATTGGCATAGTTGACGCTTGATTTAGTGCAGTATTGATGTATTCGCTAAGTAAAGTTTGCACAGCAGTTGCAGAAACAAGACCAATACCAAGACTTGTTAAAAGCGATCGGAAAGAGTTGTTAGCAAATAAATCAAGGATGTTGTAAAGCAATTTACCCATTAGCTTTTCCTCCCTGCGACAATAAAGACAGAAGAAATTGAAGCCAATGCAATCACTGAATATTCCACAACCCAAGACCATTCACAGATAAATTCGTAATTCATTATTGTGATTTCTTTCGATTGACCACCGAATGAAATATTAACAGTCGTAGGCGCTGGGCATGTTTTGCCGAAATTCACATTGACTGTTTGCGGTGTGATCGGTGTATCAGGCAAAGTAATATCTGATGTATCACGGTTTGGTAAATCTTCCTCTTTCATCCAGTCAAAATATTCTGTAACAGTCGCCCACGCTGATGTAAATGCATTAGTAGCTGTTTCCCACCAGTTTACTAACAGTGTGGGAAAATTAATTACTACGTTCGCAGCTTCGCAGACTTGAGGCGCCCATCCGCAGAAAGCAGGGAATTCTAAAGATATGTCTGTAGCTTCAGGATTTGCTGTGTTTGGTTCTGCTGTTCCAGTTGCTTCGTTTGCGCCCTCAGCAGTTTGCGTTTGTGCATTTGCATCAAATTGATTTGCAACGTCCTGAGCCATGGCACCGCCTTTTGCTACTTCTGCATCTATTGCTTCACCGACGTATCCGCCTGCACGTGCATCGGTTTCGGCGTCAGAAATTATTTGATCGGCGACAGTTGTATAGGGTATAGATTTTTCGCGTTCATCAAGAGTAGGCTCTACAGCGGTTAAAATTGTTGTTGATACGTACGGAGAATCTTCACTAGATGAAAAAACACAGTCAGCGGCAGTACCGTGTTCATTAACTTGTACAGATATATAATATTTTGAATGTGCTTGAGTGTATGATTTGCATGCTTCTTCTGCTGAGTTATAACGCACATCAGAATCAACATTAACCCAAAGGTATCTACCATCGGGATAGTATATAACTCTGTTATTTTCGGCATCCATGACGTAATCAACAGCGCCAATCAGCGCTTGAATAGCCAGATCGACAGCTACAACCGCACCAGTCCTTACAATTGCTTTACTTACAATGTCAGTTGTGGGCTTGATGCGTGCTACTGATGTTTTTGCAACATTAGCGCCGTTAATGACGGCAGTTTTTGCACCGTTATAAACTCGTGTTGCACCTTCCATTGCACGATCTGTTATTGTCCAGCCATTTAGAACAGTGTTTGCCAATGCATATGCTGGGGCAAATGCCAATACACATGATAAAAATATCAACTGCCATTTTTTTAATATCTTTTTCATGTATACACTCACATTAAAATACGCATTGCCTGCCAAAAAATGAATACAAACAGCCAATTTGCTATATTTGCTTCTTCCATATCACCCTCTATAAACTGTGCGCTTTCTCCGCTCCACAAGGTCGCAGAGTAGCGCACAGTTATTTTTTTGATCGTGATTAACGAACAGCACCACGAGATTTACGAAGTACACTGATCGTTGCAGTCAAACCGATGAACGCTAGACCCGCAGTGATTGCAAAGCCCTCACCACTTGCAATGTTTGCAAGTAGATCAGTCGTGTCAAATGTAATCGCTGCATTAGCAGAAGAAGCACCAACCAAAGCACCAGCAGACGCTAAGGCAACACCAGCTTTTTTAAGTAAGCCAAACTTATTTTGTGTGTTTTCCATGTGAAAACCCTCTATTTAACTGCATAGCGAGATTTTTTTAGAATCCAGCATATTGAATAAAAACTAGCAATCGCTATGCATAATTCTGCTGATTGCGAGCTTGTGATAGCAAAGTCTGTTAGCGTTAAAGTTGAAATCCACGAATCACATTGATTGGTAGCCGTGTTTAATGTTTCACAGACATAAGCCATTTTTTAAAATCCTTAGTCATCACAAAGTTTTTGATGATTTTCTAATTCATTTTTAGATGAAAATTCTTGATCGCATTTTTCACATAAAAAGACTGGACGAAACCATGAATAAATAATCAAGCTTTGCTATCCTTCAAATCAAAGTTGAGCGCCACCAATTGCGCCACTGGCGTTTTTTTAGTGAAATCCCAGTTGAAAATAAGCTCAGCCTGTGCAGGCAATTTTGATGACATATGCAAATAGTCATTGAAGAACTGAGCGCCTTTAATTTTGTAATCAGTCGATTTTTGTCCGATAGCGCCTTGCTGTTTTTCTTGATCTGAATAATCTTGCAACACGGTAACAACCGTATTAGAGAACGTGATGTTATCGCCGTTATCTGCTTTGAAATCGCCCGCTGATTTTCGGATACCAGTTACAACCATGATCGGATGTTGTGTATTTTGAGTCATAAGGACCACCTGTATTAAGCTACGTTATTGAATTGCGAAACTGGCTTTTCATACCAATCTGGCAACTGCTGGTTAAAATCAATATCAACAAGTTTGATAAATGGAATGATGTTTTTAGACTTCTCATCATGAAGGTTTTGCAAATATGCTTTAGAAAATCCGCAAGCACAGAGATCAGAAACGAGCTTGTAAAATGCTGTTTTTGAATAAGTGCGATGGATTTCATCAAGTCCTTTTTCACGGATAAGCAAGAATGCAGAAAACAAATTTCTGACCCGTGTTTGTGAAACTTTTCCACTATTTGTAATTACAATGTCTGATGTTTCAATGGCTTGTAATACGCTCGCATCGTCAGTTATCTTCATTGTCTGCCCTCTCAGTGCATCGAATAATTTGCTGGTCGCTTGAGTCCAAAGTGTTTGGAGTAAATTTGGGTGATCTTTTTGGAACTGGATAAGTTGAAATAGGTTTGTAGGTATGTTGTTGCGTTCTAGCCAGCGTTTTTTAAGGCGTGATTCAAAGCGTATTAAGCCGACAGTCCAATTGATTAGATTTTGATTGCTCATAACTTCGATAACACGTTGCGCTGATTTATCGTTTTTCTTAGCAAGTGCCTTGTATTCTTCAAACTGTGCAATGAATTCATCATGCTTCAAGTAGCATTTATGATTGACTAATCGGGAATTTTTACCTCCCCAATAAACAGACGTATCAAATTTTTTATTAGATAGTCGAGTCTGTCCGTTGCTAACACGACTCATAAAATCAAGAACTTTGTGTGCTGTGTTTTGATCTTTAACACGAGCGGAATACGTAACATCAATATGCATGACTTCGGCTAGTTGATAATCAAGCATACAAGCAAGGCTTGGATAGGCTTCATGCAAATAGCCGATCATTTCAAATGCACCCTGCTCGATGTCATCTAGTCCAAATACGTTATGACCCTGCAATAATTTTGCAGGTGATGCTTTGATTTCAACGTAAGGCGGTGTATATGAATCGAAAAATACTTTCATCGCCATGCCAGTGTAATTTGTTGCTAAAGATTCATAGGGATGAAATAAAGCACTTGCTGAAATTGAGCCATCATCGTTTTTATGAACTGAGCGTGATGCTAAAGGAACTTCGATTTTATGAATATCTACATCAACAAAGAAAAAACGCCCCTCGGAATCGACTTGAAAGAAAGAAGATTCAAATGGGATATGTATTCTTAGATGATCTAGCATAGTTAGCTCACAATTTTACATGTATACATGTTTCTTGAATGAGCGAAAATTAACATGAATACATGTTTCTTGTAAAGCACGTATACATGTTTATGTAAAATAATTAGAGTTATGTTTTTTTTGGGCTTAGAAAATGGCTGATATGCTTAGGTTGAACGATAGAGAAAAAGAGCTTTTGAGAAACAAAGCCGTAGAGATAAATAAAAAATTGATCAGCCAAAAACGAGAGCCAATCAAAGATACCGAGCTAGCGCATATTGTTTTACAAAGTGCGATTGATCTTGTGGAAGTATCAGAAAGTGGGAAAGTGTCTATTGCAAGATGAACATTGAATTATTTTTAGTGAAAACAGCACTCACAATTATCGTTATTCTGTGGGTAGTGATCAGATTAGCTAAATGCTTAAACAGTGATCAAAATTGCATCATCAAAACACTGATAAAAAAGCTCATTGATAAGGCTTAAAATTCCCAAATTCGGGACTAGAGTCCACCATTAGAAAGCGTGGACTCAAATTTTGATCAAATTTTTACGGTGAGAACAAAAACACCAAAGCATTGTTACCGTGTAACTAATCAAAAATAAATCGCCCGAGGTGATCGTAGTGGAATTTTCTAATATGCTTTGGAATTGTCGAGAATGTCAAAACACGACCACAGAAAGCACAGATTGCTGTTCTTTGTGTGTAGTCTTGAAAATACTGGCTAGGTACGTTGTTAATTTTGGAATTGAATAGAGCTTGTTTTACAGCGTATTTCGCATAATGTGACATTATATTAAATGCTCTGATGTTACTTGCTGATTGTAACATCATTGACACGGTAACGAATAAACAATGATTGTATTGCTTATTCGTTACCGTGTAGCAATGCCGTAGCAAGTAACATAATGCGTGATTATGCGAAATATTGTTTTAACATAAAAGCACGCATATTTCCTTACAGAAATTGTTTTCACTTCCGATTTTTGATTTATTCAACATAGATTGAGGTTCGTAACGACAGTTTATGTCGTAACAGTCAGATCATGGTATTGCAATATTGATAGTGAACAACTTAATATTAAAAATATTGTATTTAATACATACATTTAAGCAAATAAAAACATTGTAAGATTTTACATAGGTATGAAAAGTGTTGCATATTCATGAAACAATGACTTCCCTAAGAACTTCGCCTAGCATTGCTCTATTATGCTTAAAAAATAGAGAATGGATTATTCAGTTTTTATTAGAATCCTTCACCGATCAACAAACCGCTCATTCATTAGATAAGTTGCAGTTAGCATTAATTCAGTATATGGAGAAAAATTTTGATGCAAGTGACAATCAAGAACCTGACTCAGTTAATGAGTTGGATTTTGATCAAGATAATTCGCTTACAACCTATGAGCTAAAAGCCAAACGCTATATTCAAGATTGGACAAATAAAGGTTTTTTAAGTAATTATCAAAATGATCAAGGCATCATATTTTATGAGTTGTCCTCTCATACCAATAAAACATTAGATTGGTTGCAGAATTTAAAAAAAGAAGAATTTGTGGGTACAGAATCCAAATTTAAATATATTTTTAATCAACTAAAAGAATTGGTTGAGAATACAAATGATGATGTAGAAAGTCGAATTCAGCTATTAGAGCAGAAAAAGTTAGAGATTGAGCAACAAATTGATCGACTAAAAATTGGTGAAAACATTCATATTTACGAGGAGTTTCAGATTACACCACGATTTAAAGAAATTAATCAATCTGCAAAAGAGCTTTTGTCTGATTTTAAAGAGGTGGAGGAAAATTTTAAGTCGATTACCAAAGATATTTACCAACGCCATGCTGAGGGAAATTTGTATAAAAGTGATCTTTTACAGCTTGCTTTTGACTCACTAGATACTTTGAAGGAAAGCAGTCAGGGGAAAAGTTTTTATGCTTTTTGGTCATTTTTGCTTGACCCGAATTTACAAAATGAATGGGATTCTCTCGTTAGTTCGCTATATACCACATTGCAAGAAAAGAATATTCTGGTCGATGATTTCTTTTTGCGTGGGATGAAAAAATATTTACATCAAGCTGGGCAAAAAGTATATAAAGCCAATGATCGAATGGCTGAGAAGCTGGGTCGTATTATTCGGGAAAATGAAGCTTCGCAAGCTGCTCTCACTAAAACTATTATTCAGGATATTAAAAAATCCTTACTTACGTTAAACAAGCAAAATGCAAAACCTGATGTAAGTTTTGAGCTTGAAACTTCTGTTGATATTAAAATTCCTTTTGAAAGAAAGTTGACCTATGAAAAGTCTGAACAGGTCAATTATGAAACTCCCCCTACTCTCGCCAATAATAATCTGAATGAATCTGAACAACTGTCAAAGTTGTTTGCACATGTGCATATTGATAAAAAGAAAATTAAGCGTCACATTCAAAATATTCTCGCGAAACAATCTCAAGTCAGTATTCAAGAAGTGATTGAGAAACAAGGTGGTTTATCACAAGGTCTACCTGAACTATTTGGATTTATGGATGTTATAAAAGATTTTAAACATACGGTAAATGATGAGCAGCAGCAACGTATCTGTTTTGATCAAATACAGCAAAAAACGATCCAAATTCCTGAAATTATTGTCATACGTACTTGAGATAAGGAGCTTTTGCAATGGCGAATTTAGAGCAGTACGAAAAACCTTATTCTAAAGCGATCATACGCTTATTAAAGTCACCCGTTGAGAGATCATCTCCTGTATGGGATAGCATTATTCATTATCAAGTCGATATACAAGATTTTGTGGGTACGATTGGACTTGAGCTGATTATAAAAAAGGATGAAGGTTTTGCTTTCATCAAGCAGTTGGAAAATAGTGATGGCGATACACTCGGCTTAATACAACGACGTGCCGTTGGTTTCGAGGTGTCCATTGTTTTAATTGTGTTGCGCTATAGTTTGGAAGACTTTGATAACAACCCGACACAATACCAAAGCAATGAAAAGTTTATTTCAAATCTTCAGATTCGTGAAGAATTAGAGCTATTTTTACAAGAAGGCTATAATCATCTTAAATTTCAAAAAGATATGGATAAATATATCAATGCTGTAGAAGAGCTTGGTTATCTAAAGTTTATCTCAGAAAAGGAAAATATTAAAACCTATCAAATTCAACGCATTATCAAAGAAAAAATTAGTTTAGATGAATTGCAAGATTTCAAAGGAAAGCTCAATGAGTACATACAGTCTATTTAATACAAGCTCTGACCAAGCGGGTTTTCGCCTGAATTATATGGAAGTATATAATTGGGGAACTTTCGATCAGCAAATTTTCCGAATTGCACCCCAAGGAAATAACTCACTACTTACTGGAGCAAATGCGTCTGGGAAGAGTACATTTATTGATGCCCTACTCACCTTACTTGTCCCTGTCAAAAAAGATCGCTTCTATAATCAGTCTTCAGGGATAGACAAGAAAGGTGATCGTACGGAAGAAACCTATGTACTTGGACATTATGGCAATATTCAAAATGAAGGCGAAACTGGCACCTCCACTCAAAAGCTTCGTGATAAAAATTGCTATTCGGTGATATTGGCGAACTTTAGCAATACTGACATGCGTAGTATTACGCTTTTTCAGGTGCGGTGGTTTAACAATGGTGAATTAAAACGTAGTTTTGGTTTAGCCAAAACGAACTTAAGCATTGATAAGGATTTTAATCAGTTTGATGCAAAAGGTGATTGGAAAAAAAGATTAGAAAAACAGTACAACGATCAAAGCAAACGAAATATTGAGTTTTTTGATGGTCCAACCAGCTATGCTGAGCGTTTTTCCCATTTATTTGGTATGACTACGACAGCACTCAGTCTTTTTAATCAAATTGTTGGAGTCAAAGTTTTAGATGATTTAGACGAGTTTATTCGTAATAATATGCTAGAAGGTCGTGATGCAGAAGCTGAATATTTACAGCTGAAAGAAAGCTTTATCACACTCATGGATGCAAAAACCAATATTGAAAAAGCCAAAGCACAAATCGCCCAACTGATCCCGATTGATGCGCTAGCACAGCAAATTCAGCATATTACACAAGAAAGTCAACAACTTGATCAGTGTAAAATACTCGGTAATCATTGGTTTTCTCAGAAATTTGTACAACTTGCTGAACAAGAACTTGAACTAAAACGCGCAGAATTAAAATTGTGTGAACATGATCTTGAACAACTTAAATCACAAGAATCTCAACTAGACGATCAGAGAACAGATTTATTGACTCAGATCAAATCCGATCAAGTCGGTAGTCGCATTGAAAACTTAAAACAGCAAATCATTCAACTTGAAAAAAGTCGTGAACAACGCTCAGACAGATTAGTACAATATAATCTGCTCGCAGGTGGATTAAAATTACTTCAAAATCCCGAAGCAAATCAATTTTTACAAAATATAGCTCAGGCTAAAAATATTGTAGAAGTATCCGAGCAAAAAACCACTGACCTACAAACACGATTACCTCAGCTTCAAACTGATCAATTGCAACTTCCAAAAGACATTCAAGACGTTGTACAAAACATCCAAGTGTTACAAAGAAATCAAAATAATATTACTGGGCATGTTGCACGGATTCGAGATGAAATTTTGCAACATATCGGCGCAAGCAAACACGAGATTCCCTTTATTGCCGAACTGATTAAAGTTCGACGTGATGAAATGACTTGGGAGGCTGCGATTGAAAAAATCCTACATAATTTTGGCTTAAGGCTTATCGTTCCTGAAAAATACTACAAACAAGTCAATGCCTATGTAAACAATACTAACCTAAAAGGAAAAATTGTTTACCAGCGTTATCATGAAGATACAACCTTGACGACATTCAGTTCAACGCAAGTAATTGCGGAAAATTCACTATTTAACAAATTAAAATTTCAAGAAAATAGTCAATATCGCTTGTGGGTCGAAGACGTCGTGAAACGACAGTTTGACTATGCTTGCGTCGAAAGTTTAGATGAATTTAATCGTTATAATGAAAAAGCTGTGACGCAACAAGGTTTAATTAAATCGACCAAAGGCAGACATGAAAAAGATGATCGTCAAAGCATTACATATCGAGAAAACTTTATTTTAGGTTGGGATAACCTTGATAAAATCACATTGTTAAAAAGAAACTTATTCACACTCCAGGAAAAGCAAAACATAAATAATAAAGAAATTGATCAAGTTAGATCGAGCATCAAACAACTCGCTAAAGATAAAGATGACTGCAATCGTTTTATGGATCGCTTTGAGTCTTTTGAAATGATTGATTGGCAATCTGATGCAAAACAGATTGCAGATTTTAAAAAACAAGTTGAAACGCTTGAAAAAACCAATAATCGAATCGCAGTATTACAGGAACAATTAAACCATGTTGAAACACAACTATCTCAATTAAAAGAGATAGATATTGAACAAGCTAGACGTAAGCAATATAAAACTGAGCATAAAATCGCCGAAATTAATGCCAATATTGTGCAAGAGCAACAAGCATTGTCGGCTTCTCTCGACCTCGATACAGCACTTTTCGAGGAAAAATATCCTGTATATTGCCAAGTCAATTTTGAAAATATTGATCAAAAGAAAATCGCAATGCTCACTGAGTTTAATGCCCAAGAAAAAAATCTCACTCAACAACTAAATGAAAAAAAGAGAGTAATTACAACGCAAATTTCACAGTTTAAAAACCCTAATGAAAAAATAACCACGATTTTTATAGACTGGCGATCAGATGTACATCACCTACCAGATGCAGAGCATTTGGATTTGGTTGGAGAATATCAAGACTTTTTACAGAAACTGCAAAATGACAACTTGCCTAAGTTTGAGAAAAAATTTAGCGACTACCTACATGAAACCATTACCAATAAAGTCAGTGACTTTCGTATGTTTTTTGTAGGTTGGATGGACTCAATCAAGGAAAATATTCAGACACTAAATGACGCACTGAAACAAATCGACTTCAGAGATAAAGACTTTAAAACATATATTCAAATCGTCTGCCCTGTTCGTGTGAGTGATGAAATTATAGACTTTAAAAAGCGCTTAGAACAAGCTATTCCAAATGCACGAGAAATTGACAAAAATCCTGAAGCGCAACGCTTACATTTTATCAATCACATCGAACCGTTAATCAAAAAATTGGATCAAGAGGACTGGCGTAAAAAAGTCATGCAAGTTCGCTTTTGGTTTAACTATAAAGCCGAGGAATTTTATCGAGAACAATCACATCAGGAAAAATTGCATCAAGAAAAACCACGAAAGTTTAAAACTTACGAAAGTATGGGGCAACTTTCAGGAGGTGAAAAAGCGCAACTCACCTACACTATTTTAGGCTCTGCGATTGCCTATCAATTTGGCTTAACAAAAGATGGCTTACAAAGTAACTCGTTCCGTTTCATCGCAATTGACGAAGCATTTAAAGCACAAGATGAAGATAAGGCACGTTATCTAATCCGCCTGTGTAAACAACTACATTTACAGTTATTAGTCGTCACACCTAGTGATAATATTCATATCGTAGAAAATGACATCTCTTATGTGCATTATATCGAGCGCAAGAATGAACGACATTCATGGTTGTACGATATGCCAATTGAGCAATTTAAAGAAGAAAAAGATCAATGGCTTCTTCAGGAAACAAACACCATAAATAACGACCACCATATCACGAAAAATCAGCAACCCTAATGAGGTTTTAGAATGATCACTGCACAGGAAATTAAAACAAAAGCGGCGCGTAAATATGTTGAATATTTAAAGTCATTGGTCGTTAATTCAAGCATTTTTCCATTAGATATTCCCGCCAATAAAACCTATAACAAATCCTCCATGGAAGAATTCCGACGTGAAATCAATGAGATATTAAAAGATAGTAAAGAACGAAAAGGATTTGGTTATTCTTTAGAATATCAAACTGTTCGGACAAAATCTTTAGGCTTACAAGATTTGCCAACGAGAATTTTCTTTGAAAATGATCAAGATTATATCCGTTACCTCTCGAAGGTAGATGAGATCAACGCATTTAAAGAAAATTGTCAAAAAATTGTACTACAATTCCCAAAGCTTAAAGTATGGGTTGAAATGAATCCGTTAAAAGTTATTGCCCATGCAAGTGACTGGGAAAGTTTGATAAAAGTTTGCCAATATTTTCAGCATACACCTCAACCTAATTTATATATTCGTGAATTACCAATATCAGTTCATACGAAGTTTATTGAGAAAAATAAAGGTATTATCCGTTCTTTACTTCTTGAATTAATCTCAGGGCATTGTGATTTTCAACACAATAATTTTGAAAAATGCTTTCATTTAAAAGCATACGAAGCACAAATACATTTTCGAATTTTAGATCCGCATTTAAGCAAGCGATATTTTCTAGGAATCTCTGAACTAGCCATTCCTTTAAGACAATTTCGAGAACTCGAATTGCCCATAAAACGCATCATTATTGTCGAGAATAAAACCAGTTTTTACACCACTCTGACCCTTCCCAATATATCAAATACACTTGCAATTTTCGGCAGTGGCTACAAAATCGCCGAACTAAAAGATATAAATTGGTTTAAAGATATTCAGTTAATCTATTGGGGTGATCTTGATGCGCAAGGTTTTGAAATTTTATCTCAATTTCGTGGCTACTTCCCACAGACTCAGAGCTTTTTGATGGATCAATCAACTTTTGATCTATTTTTTGAAGGTGATTTAGGCACCTTATCTGTAGCCAATAGCACATTGAATTTAGATGAACCAGAATCAAAGCTATATCAAGATCTTAAGGAGAATAACTACCGTCTAGAACAAGAAAAAATTCCATTTTCATACGTCAATCAAAGAATCAAAGAACTGCTTTATTGAGTGGCAATTCAACATGTGATTGGCAAAATTACTAGACGCACTTTACAAAATTTAAAAGCTTACATAAACCTGAAAGCAAGACATCATCATCCTTATGATGTTCCTGCAATCCTAAACTGAAATGTATTTTTCACATTCTGTACAGCCACCGCTTGACCATTGACTTTACGGGGTTGGTATTGGAACTGCTTAGCAGCTTGCAATGCAGGGCGAACAAATAGCGGATGACAATCACCCTGTGCTTTTGGATTTTCGACTCGTCCTTTAGCATTCACTGTATAGGCAATGGTGCAATCGCCTTCTAACCTACGATCCAAAGCTTGTTCAGGATATTGCGGTGGGGTTTTGTTGGCAGGCTTATAGTTGCTGACATCAAATTTTTCTTCAGCCATTGAATTGCTTTGCTGCGTTGATGTCTGAGATTTTTCAGTTGTTTGCTTTTGCACATTTTCAGACTTTCTAGCTTGTGTTTGCTCACTCATCGTTGTTGTTTTTTCTGTCTGAAGATTTTGTTCAACTGGCTTTTGTTTTGTTTGCGTGGTTTCTATGCTTGGATTATCCGCCGTTTGTTTCTTGGAAACTTTTTGTTCACTTTGTGTCTCAACAATTTTTTTCTCAGGTGCTTTCGTCGTCGGTTCTATTTTAGGTTGTGCTTTGATTGGCTGAGTTTGTTGTGGTTGCTCAATTGGTTTTTTTTCAATGCGTTGTTCTTTCTCAACTACAGATTTTGGCTCAACTTTGGGAATAAGCACAGGCTCAGTTTGAGGAGTAGGCAATTGAATCATTTTTAGCTTAATAGTTTGTGTTTTTGGTGGCTCAGCTGGTGGTTGCATCTCAATTTGTGTCAACCAATACAGTGCACCAATATGCAATAACGCAGTCACGGCGAGTGCCGTGCCGTGTTCTTTCCAGTGTGTTGTCATGTTGTGCGCAGTGGAAACTGTCATTGTGCAGGCTCCTCTGTGATCAGTCCAATGTTGGTCACACCACTTTTTTGCAGTGCTGCGATGGCTTCGACCACCATCTTGTAGTCTGAACCTTGATCGGCTCGGATATACATTTGCATATTTTTGTCAGTGGTAATCAGTGCTGCGAGTTTTTGTTGCATGCTTTGAAGATCAACCGCTTGATCGGTCACTGATTCGGTATCGACTTGATTGCCAATATTCCAATAATATTGCCCATCATGGGTGATCGACAAGGTAATGATACGTTGCTGTTGTGACGATGGCATGACATCGGCATTCACATCAGGCAAATCAATCTTGATACCATGTGTGAGCATCGGTGCAGTGACCATGAAGATCACCAGTAACACCAGCATCACATCAATATACGGCACCACATTCATCTCGGCATTTAGGGCACGTTTGCGTGGGGCTTTTAACATCAGTAATTCCCCTTTTTAAACGTGTTGAGATGGTGCAGATTGTTGGGTTGCAATAGCTGAGTTCTTCGCCATCAATCGTGTCAAGCGACCTTGCAACTCATTGGCAAAGCTGTAATAGCGTGTGCTCATCTTATCGGCACGTGCAGAAAAGCGGTTGTACGCCACCACCGCAGGAATAGCTGCAAACAGACCGATCGCTGTGGCAATCAAGGCTTCTGCAATCCCTGGAGCAACGGTATTCAGGGTCGCTTGTTCCACACCTGACAGTCCGATAAAGGCGTGCATAATCCCCCACACCGTACCAAACAGACCGATATATGGACTGACCGAACCGACGGTTGCCAGAAAGGTCAGATTTTGCTGTAAGCGTTCTTCTTGCTCAGTAATGCTAATCAAAAGACGACGCTCAACACTTTCCATCACATCTTGGTTGCTGAGTTTACTCTGTGCTGTATTATCTTGATAAATATGTTGATATTCATCCAAACCTTGCTGATAAATGTCAACAATGCCACTGTCTTTTTCAGCTTCCGTATCGATGCTTGTTAAATCTGACTGTGAACGAAACGCATGTAGAAAACGCTTCCAGCCACTTTCTTGACTGCGTAACAACATGCCGTGTTTGATGATGATGTACCAACTAACCACGGATGCAGCTAACAAAATTAACATCACACATTTCACCAAAAGACTGGCGTGGCTAATCAAGCTCCAAATCGACATCTGATCTAAGGTTGCTTGCATGGGATACTCCAAAATAGGTCTAAAACTGTATTTAATTCAGGTGAGCAATGACAGCATCGTCATGGGTTGTCTCGTTTTGCGCTGTCATTGCTCAGTATTTTTTACGATAATGATTTAATCTAAATTCAATGCCTCAGCGATTTTTTGCCATGACACATATTTAAAGTTTTGGTTGCCTTCTGGCATGCGTTTGCGACCGTCTTGCACCACCAACATACCTTGCTTCCACATGCCATTTACACCGCCGAAGTTTTTGCTACTCACTTCAAGCCCATCGGTTTCGGATACGGCATCAATGGATTTTTCGGTATTGATACCGACTCGGAATGCTCCACGCACTTGATATGGTGCTGAGCTTTCAATCACCACGTAGCTGTCATTGCCTTGACTTGAAATAATTAAGTACTGTGCAGCTTGATTTTGATTATGGTAAATACCCATTCCTTCAATATCGGCATGTAACACATCACCTGTACTGATCACTTTTTCCAAAGCACTATTCGGCGTGTTTAAGTCTTTCATCCACACGGCATTTCGTTCTTCACCGATAAAGGCACGACCTGTTGCATCATCCACGACACAACCCTCTGGCTGTGAATCAACGGAAAAGCGTTGTACTTCCGTTGCACTCAATTTTTTCTGTGTTGCTTGGATGTGATATTGCACAAAGGTGCCGTCTTTATCATTTGGAATGGCGTAGATTTCACCTGCACGGTCTTGGTACATGCAAAAGCCATAGATAGCGGTCAAATCCGTAGCAAGTTCCCCCAGATTACTGACTTTGCCATTTTTATTGATAGCAAACAGTTGTAGGCTGTTTTGATCTCGATTGGTGGCAATCGCGAGGTCAATTTTCTCCGCACCCAATGGGAAGCCGTGTCGTAAATCAACATTGTTTAAACGACCGACATCGAGGTACTGCAACATCTTGCCCTGTAGATCATAGACTGAAAGTCCACCTTGTTTGTCTGTACCAAGTACACGTGAATTGGACGGCTGATTGGCGTTATACCAAATCGCAGGATCATCGGCAGCATCACCTGTGCTTGGCACCACATCGCTTTGCACATCAGCTGGAATGGTGACGATCGGCGTAGTGGCTTTGACCGTATTCGTTTGCCAATCGAGTTCGGCTGTTTTGACGGTATGATCATCTAAGATCAGCACTTTTTTCGCATCTTGATTGCCAATGATGCTGAGGCGTTCGGCTTCGCCAATATCAGCTAATTTCAAAGCTGACAATGCTTGCCATGCTTCATTCTGCCATTGATAGCGATACAACATGCCTTTGGATTCATCGGTCACAGCGATCTGATCATCAACCACTGCAATATCAGTCGGTGTACCTAAAATCGTACCAAATGGCTTAACCATATCGACAGGTTGACGCACCAAATCGGCTTCGGGGTCGGCAGGATATGCCCAAATCCCCACATCTTCCTCATTGATGAAAAGCTGTGCATCATGATCACTGACACGACACTTACTACTATTCGGTGGGAAGCTCATGCGACGAATCAGCTTTGGATACGTCAAAGCAAGTTGATCTTTAGCAATCAACCATTGCTCGCCGATGCCTTCTTCACCGACTAAAAAGGCATAGGCATAACCAGATTGATCTTGATACAGACAATTATCATCGGTTTTAAACTGACGCTTTGGCAAATAGCGTGCAGTCGACCATTGCTGAGTTGTCACATCAAAACTGCGTAGCATCAACTGCTGACGTGCAAGATCTTGTATGGCAAATAGCACTTGCGTCTGACCGTGTTGATTTTTGCCAGTACGATAATCAATCCGACCAAACTGCCCTGACATTTTTGTGATAACGTTACCATCATGATTTAAAATCTGTATGCCGTCAGTTTTGCTACTCAGCATCAGATGCGCATCAGTCCACTGTGGAATATTGAGTAATATCGCATCTTCCGCTTGGAAATCATCTGTATCAATTTCTGTAAATATCACATCGTTCGCAGTATTTGATAGATCAACGTCATGGTGACTTTGATCTTGTCCATTCTGCTCTTGGCTGTCAGTGTGTTGTACTTCAATGGTTGGGTTTGCAGTGACTGTTGGCTTATCAATAACTTGTGGTTGTTGACACGCCGTTAAGCCAACAATACATAGACTCAATAGACTGAGTTTAAAAGGTAAAAAATTCATAATTCACTCAAAAATGGGAATAGCATAGCCCAAGCACATTTCTTCAATTGAGCACTTGGACTAGCTTTTAAAAACAAATTGACCTAAATATCTAAAAACCTATATGTGTAAAGCCTAAATATTAAAAATGGCTATAGGTCAGTCCTAACTTATAACTCGGCGCATATTCTTCGTACTGCGCATTTTGAAGTTTTGAGCTTTGATAGGTGTAAAAGGTTTCATTGCCGAGGTTTTGTGCATCGAATTTAAGTTGTAAATTCTTGGTCAAATTGACATGGGTACTCAAATCAATAAAGGTCTGCTCATCGGCATAAATATCATTTTGGGGCGCATCAATATCGCCAAGTTCAAGCAAGTATTTCGACTTGTAGTTGGCAGATACACGCAGTCCAAAACGATCATTTTCCCAACCAAGCATGGCATTACCGACAACATTGGATTGATTCGGCATGCGAATATCACGACTTAAAGATTCGCCATCTTTCATGCTGTCGATCGTTGCATCTGACTTGCTCAGTGTGGTGTTAAATCCGATTAAGAAACCATTGTTAAACTTCTGCGAATAGGCAAGCTCCATACCATAGAGTTTTGCACTGTCGCCATTTTTATAAGTGATCGCCTCATCGAAATCTGCCCAAATCCCTGTTCCTGCGAGGTCGGTGCTGTAGATGAAATTATCAATATCTTTGTAGAATGCGTTAAAGCTAATCACACTCGCTTCACCAAGATATTTTTCTACACCAATATCGAAATTTGAAGATTCCAGTGGATCAAGCATTGGATTACCAAACTCGGCAGATTCATCATCAATGTAGAGTCCCGGTGCGCTTTGACCGAAGTTTGCACGTACGACACTATTGGTCCATGCGGCACGTAGATACGCATCATCTGCGAGGCGGTAACGTGCATGCACACTTGGAAGCCAGTGATCGTAGTCTTTGTTATATTCAGTTGCGGTGACGTCGTCGCCATCCACAGTAAAGCCTTTGGCTTCGAACTCAGTATTTTCATAACGTAGACCTGCGATCAATTTTAAGTTGTCAAAATTGACCGTATTCATCAGATAAGCGGCTTGAATATCTTCATTCGATTCAAAATCATTGACCGTTGACGCATCAAGCACCACATATTCATTTGAGTTTAAGCCACTGATTTTATTGCGCATGGCTGCATCATTGATGAGTGGACCAAAATTTGCCAATGTATATGAAGAACTACCTTGAAAATCGTTCACAGTGGTTTCTAAATCGTCATATTCCCATTCATTGGTATCATTTTTCTTTTCACGTTGGCTGATTTTCCCGCCAAATTTAAATGCTGCGGCATAGTTGCCAAGCATATAATCTTTGAGGAAATCTAGCTTTGCATTGAACTCTTGATCAGTAGTTTTCGATTGCTCCCAAGCGATCGCATCGAGCTCGTAATTGTCCGCTTGATAAAAATCATCATTAGCGATAATGGTTGGTATTTTCCCTGAGCGATAGCCTACACCGTCAAACTCGCCCTCAAAATCTGCACCCGAAATCCCACCTGGATTATCTTCTGAAGCTTCGCTATAACCGAGCTGTCCATTCACCTTCCAAGTGCCAAAGCCTTGCTCACCGCCTAAGACGAATGATTTAATTTCCTGCGTTTCGACACGGCTTTTGAGCGAGCGTTTTGCTTCAGCATCGCCTGTTTCACCTGCGATACGTGCATCAGCAAATTCAGCACTGACTTCTTGGCGTTGTTCAGTGTCTTTAAAACGACTAAATAAAGTACGGAGATAATATTCGCCTGTGGCATTTGGACGGAAGTCTAAGTTTAAGCCTGCACCGATACGTTCACGTTCGATGTCATATTGACGCATTGCGGTTTCTTCAAGTAAACCCTCGTCCCATGCACCACCTGTTTCGACATTGTCCGAGCCAAATTTACGATTTTGATAACTGAGCGCCAATGCAGCACCAAAGTTATCTTCGCCATCGCCAATGCTAAAACGGTTGCTGATCGCACCTGATACTTTCGGGCTATATTCTTCACGCAAATCATCATAGCTACCTTCGACAGTACCTGTGTAGAACAAGCCATCATGATCAAATGCAGAAAGACTTTCTACTTGTACCGTACCACCGAGTGAGTTGGCATCCATATCAGGTGTTAAGGTTTTTACCACAGCCAAAGACTGTACCAACTCGGTTGGCAATACATCTAATGCCACGCCACGACGGTCACTTTCAGGTGCAGGCACCAATGTTCCGTTAATGGTTACTGCGTTCATGTCTGCGCCCAAGCCACGTACCGTCACGAAACGACCTTCGCCTTGATCTCGTTCAGTCGATACACCTGGTATACGTTGTAATGCTTCTGCGGCATTGTCATCAGGAAGCTGACCAATCGCATCGGCATGCACCACACTACTGATCGAATCAGAACGCTTTTGCTCCTGCAATGCTTTATCCATGCTGGCTGCTTGACCGATTACTTTGACATATTCCACAACATTGGTTTGAACACTGTTTTGTACATCGCTGTTGGCACTATCGACCACCGTATCGACAGCGTTAACATCGGCATGTGCCAAGCTGATTGTAGACATCGCAATGACTAAACTTGAGATTTGAAAACGCAAAGACATTTTTTTGCGCATTGGTTGTATTGCTGATTTTGGAAGATTCATTGTGCTTCGCCCCATAAAAATGATCTTAAAAATGAAAAGTCACGAACTTGATTTGGATGACTGCACGATAAAATCTGAATATGAATTTTCTGTGACAGTATTTTCTTATTTAACTGATTTATTGAATATTTTAGTCATTTAAAATGGCTTTTGAGCTGATTTGACTAAGCCCTATAATGGCGATCTATGCGTTAAAAATGCAAATAATCACTTCATTTGTGCATCATTGATGCTATTTTTTGGTTCCAAAATCTTGATAAATGCCTCGCAAAAACATCATAGATTCGCACTTAAAAATAAAGCTTGAGCTGATATGACTGTCGCACTGCCATCAATCTGTCATCAAATTTTGTTTCTATTGTAATCACTATGACATGAATCACTTTTTTATAAATTTGCATTTTTTAAAGTGAAGTGTGAATTTTTCTTTTGATTATTAAGACAGTAATTAAAGCGACCATGAACCAACTTCGCCAACATCCATTTTCTATTGTGATCAGTATATTGATCGTATGCTGTGTGCTCAGCCTTGCGCTGTTTTTACAGTTTGGTGATATCAAAGCAGTTCAGACGTGGAAATGGATTGATATTTTAGGTGAAGGTGGCGCTGCTGTTTTTGCACTATTGTGGTTATTCTTGGTGCTGAAAAGTCGTATTCATGGAAGAGTAACTACATTATTTGTCTATGGTTTGTGCTTTACTTTTTTTCATCTATGGATGGATACACTAGATGAATTTATTAAAATACCTGGGCAAATTCAATGGGATACATGGCTTGAATCGGTACCTTTTCCGATTGGCTTAACCTTGCTGACGTTAGGTGTGTATTTTTGGCATCAAGAACAACTTGCCATCAATAAACAGATGCAGAAGCGAGAACTCATTTTCCGTGATCATCGACTATTCGATGCACTGACGCCACTTGCCGATGCCAATTATTTTAAATCACAACTCAACCACATTATCGAAAAAAATCAATCGAATACGCACAGTGTCATTCTCTTGGATATGGTCAATTTTAATCAGATTAATCAAGATTATGGCTATGATGAAGGCTCACATATTCTGCAACATATCTCTCAGCTAATTAGCTTAAACCTACGTCAAGGCGATTTGCTCTGCCGTTATGCGGGTGATCGCTTTACGATTTTGATGCCAAAGACTGATCATCAGCAGGCTTTAAATATGACGATTGCCTTAGAAAAGTTGATTACAAACAGCCAGTATTTTCATCGTTCATCCAACCAACTGATTCCCTTACAAGCTCGAACGACCTATTGCGAAGTGATCGACCTCTCAGCGCAAACTGTACTCAAACGCCTAAACGAACAACTCATTCATCTCAAATCAACAGAATTTTCTACAAAACAACATCGACCAATTGCTCAGTCCAATCTATTTGCAAAAACATCTGAGGTGGCGCAATGAATAAACTTCAGCGCGCCTTTGAATGTGACTATCGTTATATTCCTGCGCATAATCAGTTGTCAATTTTGATGGACATTTGCCACAGTCATGATATGCAACACGACTTGGTGTTGCGTGGTAGCGGTATCTTTTTGGATGATATTTTATCTGCAAAAAAACGGATCTCAGTCGAACAAATGCAACAGGTATTGAAAAATATCACTGCATTTTCACATCAAAACGATATTCATTTTTTATTTGGTCAAAGAAGTTTAATTACGCCATTTCACGAGGCACATCACAGCTTGCTTTACGCCAATACCATTGCAGAAGCACTACATGTTTATGTCAAATTTTCTAGTCTGCTCTGCCCGTGGCTAACGCCACAACTTTTTGAAAGTCAACAGAAAATCTATCTGTATTGGCTTGATGAAAATAACACTAACAATCAATATTTGATCGAAAGTGCTATGTCGGCAGTACAGTCGCTAACACGACAGCTCTATGGACAAAAACTACCGTGGAGTTTTGAATTCCATAATGATGAGCCTGAATATATCGAACAATATTGGGTGCATCTTGGTGATGATGTCGAGTTTAATCGACCGATGAATATGATGATTTTAGATCGCCAATATCTGTACACACCACTACCGAATGCCTCAAGTATCTTGGTGCAAAGTAGCCAGAAACAGGCACAAAGCCATTTTGAAAAAATGGGCATTGAACAATCTTTTCTAGCAGTGCTGTATCAATATTTGATGCAAAACATTCAGCACAATATTCAACTTGAACATACTGCAGAATATTTTGCAATGAGTCCTGCGACGCTAAAACGCAAATTGAAAAAGCATCGTACCCATTTCCAAGCGCAAGTTGATCAATGTCGGCTACATACTGCGATCAAACTCTATCGTATTTATGGTTATAAAACTGAACAAGTCTCAGAATATCTACAAATCAATGATGCGAATAATTTTAGGCGTGCTTTTAAACGATGGAGTGGCATGTCACCGCATGCCATTTAATCTATCATTTGCATAAAATGTAAAACTAAAAACTTAAAATCTTTGCTTAATTTTCTAATTGAAGATCAGCAGTTTGGCGATAGGTTTTCACTTCTTTGCCTTCAGGATCAACATAAACGAGCTCAACCCAACGGCTCAAAGCATGTCCCATTTTCGCTTCATCATTAGCAATGAACTGAGTTTCGCCTTCTGCTTCCATCGCAATACACTTCCATCCACTCGATTGATCGCTTACCACCGTAAGCTTTGAGTACTGCGGCATCAACAACCGCTTTCATGACTGGTGTAATATCTACACCAATGCCATCACCTTCAATAAATGGAATAATTGGATGATTTGGAACATTCAGTGACAAGTCTGCATTTACGGTGATTTTATCAGCATCTGTTGGAACCACGATCTTCTGATAAACAATTGTGCTGGTCCTTCTTATATCGGGTTGAATAAATGTCTTTATGACAGATAAATTTTTAATGACTTTATAGTAAAGTATGTAGAATGGTTTTGTAATTTATCTCATAAATAGCAATATTTCCCCAAATGATGGTTACAATACTCTCTAAGCTATTGATTCAAATAAAGTAGAAGCTCATGGTAAAAATCCTCGCTTTCAATAAACCATTTAACGTGCATTCCCAATTTCGCTCAGAAGATCAGCAGATCACTTTGTCTGATTTTATCCGCGATCCAAGTTTGAGAATTGCTGGGCGACTTGATCGTGACTCCGAAGGTTTATTATTACTGACCGATGATGGCCAATTGAATCAACAAATTACTCATCCAAAACATAAGCAGTTTAAAAGTTATATCGTGCAAGTCGAAGGTGAAATTACTGAAAATGCGCTTGAACAACTACGTCGTGGTGTGATGCTCAAAGATGGCATGACACTACCCGCAAAAGCCGAAAAAATCACAGAACCAGAATGGCTTTGGGAGCGTGACCCACCAATTCGTCATCGTGCTAATATCCCAACGTCGTGGATTGAAATCCAAATCTGTGAAGGCAAAAATCGCCAAGTGCGCCGTATGACAGCTGCGGTTGGTTTTCCAACTTTACGTTTAATTCGCACGCAAATTGGTTCAGTCAATTTGATTGATCTTGGTTTAGCGCTTGGCGAATCTACACAACTCGAATTCTTGTTTTATGATGAGTTTCGACACCTTTTAAAGCAAAAAAATAAAGCTCAAGAGACGACTCAGATAAATAATCATCCTAAAAATAGCGTTCATCGCAAAAAAAATAATCCATCTTCAGGACGTAGAAATGCAAAGAACCAGAACCCATCCACTCGACGCACCACCTCAAGAAAACGGTCTCAGGGATAAAAATGCAAAATATTCCTTTAGATCAAATCGCAATCCATCAAATTCCCGCACTTCGTCAACAAACCCGTAAACAACGCCGTCAGCTTTCAAGGCGTCAGCTTCGACAAGCGGAAATTGCCGTAGCTAACAAAATGCTTAAAGCGGCAGAAATTAAAAAGGCAAAAAAAATTGGGCTTTATCTGAATGATTTTGGCGAAGTGCCTACGCAAGCGTTAATCCAAAAACTCATTCAACAAAATAAGAAAGTGTATATTCCAATGATTCGTAATATGAATCAGCAACTTGTTTGGACGGAGCTGACCTTAAATCATCTGCATTCAAATCGCTTGGCAAAACATCGACTGGGTATGCAACAAATCATGGCAAGTCGTGGTTTTGCTATTGCTACGCTTGATGTGGTGATCATGCCGTTGGTACTTTTTGATCGATTTGGACATCGTGTCGGTATGGGTGGTGGCTTTTATGATCGGACACTGGCAAAGCATCCGTATCGCCCTACTCGACTTGGCTTGGCTTACGACTTTCAGCAAGTTGATGGTATTTTAGCAACCCAAATTTGGGATCAAAATTTAGATTTGCTATGTACACCGATTGGTTTGAATCGTTTTTAATGAGGTATAAATCAGTTAATCGTACAACTTATATGTCCCTGCAAATCGTTTGCAAATTTCTTCATCAGATTCAAGCTTTAAAATCGAAAATTTACGCTTAATCTTGTACTGACAACGACTATCCAAGTCACTGATTTCTTGCAAAGCATCCGCCATCGTATAAGAGCGTAAATGCGCATAACGTGCTGCATCGCTATTATTAGGATCACGAAATTGTGTTGCTTCGATTTTGATGCGATTACGATCAAGTTGTTGTATTTGTAAAGAAGTCGATTGCGGATCAACTTTGCCATCTACATAACGTACAAAATGTTGTGTAAGACTCTGATTCATACTGGTTAAATACACCAGCTCATCAATACGCTGTTCATATTGCTGTGCAATACATGCTTTGGTTTTGCATTTATTGACGAAGCTTTCCCATTGTTGTTGTGATAGCAAAAGTAGCTTGAGTGGTGCGTTAGACATTAGTTGTGCTTGTAGATATTGTGCTTTAATTTCTTCGTTGTGTTCTTTTAGTTGTTCATCTTGGCAGACATGTCTGTATAATCTTTTTGATGCGAATTTTTGATGAAAGTCTTGATCGCAGTCTGGCAATATCGACTGCGTATTTGCATGCGCCATATTTGTCAATCCCGCTATAACAAATACGGTTGCTATGTTCGTACCGACATATTTTATGACATTTTTTGCCGATAAAATTTGTGCTTTCATAGAAATATCTTCAAAATATAATTTCATAAACAATATGTACTTAGATTGCTTATTATGACAGTTTTCTAAACCAATAATAATCAAACTATACGTGGCAAACCATTTATTAGACAAGTATTAATTTTAACAAATTTGCAAATCTATAATGCCAAGCTAATCATGAGTATTGAGTGAACACAACACTGTTACGGATTTGTACCTTACCTATTGGCTGACTTTTGGGATTAGCTTGAAGATTATTGCTGATGATGACGCCTTTAAGCCTTTCCTTAAAATCATTCAACAATGTGATGCAGTGAAAGATGTTACTTGGATACAAAGCATTTAAATGCTTAAATATATGGCTGAAGTTCTTCAACTTTAAAGTTCACTGACTTATTTTTTAATAGAGCATTTTATGATTCGTATCGGTCAAGGCTTAGATGTCCACGCTTTTGAAGAAGGCGATTTTGTTACCCTTGCAGGTGTAAAAATTCCACATACACACGGCTTGAAAGCTCATTCAGATGGTGATGTGATTTTACATGCTTTATCCGATGCTTTGCTTGGTGCGCTTGCACTGGGCGATATTGGGCAACACTTCCCTGACACCGATCCTGAATTTAAAGGTGCGGATAGCCGTGTTTTATTACGCCATGTTTATACTTTGGTTCAAGATCGTGGCTATGAGCTCCAAAATGCCGATATTACCGTAGCGTGTGAACGTCCAAAACTTGCACCACACAATCTTGAAATGCGTCAAAATATTGCCGATGATTTTCATGTTGAACTGACGCAAGTCAGTGTCAAAGCAACCACCACTGAAAAGCTTGGGTTTACTGGTCGCCAAGAAGGTATCTTTGCATCTGCGGTCGTGCTTTTAGCAAAGAAAGCTGATTAATTGCGACTAAAAGATTCAATTTTCACCTATATGCAGTGATCAAAATCATTCAAATATGTGTTTATAAATAAATTTTTGTCATAAAAAAGACGCTAGAATGCTTTTACATTGTTTTTATAAAGGATATCAATAAAAGAAATTGGTACTTTTAACTTTTTTTCCTTAGAATAGGCGCAATTTTTAAGATTGAACATAAGGTAGCTGTCGCCATGACCTTCGTTGTCACCGAAAACTGTATTAAATGTAAATATCAAGACTGCGTTGAAGTATGTCCTGTTGATTGCTTTTATGAAGGTCCAAACTTTTTGGTCATCAATCCTGATGAGTGTATCGACTGTGCATTGTGTGAGCCTGAATGTCCTGCCAATGCGATTTTCTCAGAAGATGAGTTGCCTGAAGGTCAAGAAAAGTTCATTGAACTCAATGCTGAGCTTTCAGAAGAATGGGCGGACAACAACATTACCCAAATTGGCGAGCAACCTGAAGATCGTGAAGATTGGAACGGCAAACCTGACAAGTTGCAGTATTTAGAGCGCTAAACAGCAAACTTACAAAATCATTCATCATAGCTGAATAGTTAAAAAGGGTTATCTCACTAACCCTTTTTTTATTGAGACTTTTTATTGCCTAAAATTTAAGATTTTAAGTATTTATTGCAAATATCCTGTCACCATTCCTCTACAAATCATTGCACAGTCATTTTGTCGTCATTACAGCAAACTGCTAAAATAAAAGATATGAATGCTCAAAAAAATCTCTACATGCACCGTACTGCACAATGTTTTTTGCTACTCAGTTCACTCCCTTTAATCTTATCGGGATGCACGACGACGCCACAAAAAAAGACATATCGACTCCCACAGCCCCAAGCACCTAAGATTATTCTCAATCCACAACAAGCTCCACAAACACCCAATCAGCGGATTTGGGTGCAACAGCCTCCTGCTGATTATGTGGTGTGGTTGAACAATTTAGCCAATAAACAACGTGTATTACGCTACGAACAGTATTTAAAAGACAATCGCGTTCACACGGCTGTGCCAACCTATCAGCTATTACGCAGTGCGCGAGATTGGCAAAAATGTGGTCGCTCTTATCCATACGCTGTGCCGAGTCCAGAACTGTGGGGAAATTCCATTCCGACCTTAAAAATTATTCAATACTTGGTCGATACCAATGTACTGCGTGACTTTGAGGTGACTTCGGTCTATCGTGATTATTCACTCAATATTTGTGCAGGTGGTGCTGCTGGCTCGAAACATGTCTATAACTCTGCGATCGATTTTCGCCTTGGCTCTGAATACAGCGCTTCTGCGCAAGAACTCATTTTGATTGAAGATACTAAGATTAAGCTGTGTAATTTTTGGCGTGATTATGGTCAAAATTTAAATATGGGACTCGGCGTATATGCTTCAGGTCAGATTCATATTGATACGCAAGGCTATCGTACTTGGGGGCCTGATCATTCGAGTGCCAGTTCAATATGTCGATACTAAGGTTTGGAGCATTATTCTTAAAAATTTAAATTTTGATAGAATTTGAAACCGTTAGATGCAAAAAACCTAGACGTAATATCTAGGTTTTTTGATATTAATACAATGTTTGATCCGCTTAAAACAAGCGATTCATACCATTCAATGCTGCCACACGATAAGCCTCAGCCATGGTTGGATAGTTAAAGGTCGTTTCTGCAAAATAATTTAATGAATTATTTGGACTATTCATCACGGCTTGCCCAATATGGACAATTTCCGAAGCATTATTCCCAAAGCAGTGAATGCCCAAAATTTCCAAAGTATCTCGGTGGAATAAGATTTTGAGCATTCCCACTGTGTCGCCAGTAATCTGAGCACGTGCCAGCTGACGGAAGAAAGACTGCCCCACTTCATAAGGGATTTTTTCTTCAGTAAGTTCTTGCTCATTTTTGCCAATCGATGAGATTTCAGGAATGGTATAAATTCCCGTTGGAATATCTTTCACTGGTTTGACGTGTTTCTCGCCAACCATATTTGCACCCGCGCAGCGCCCTTGGTCGTAGGCAGCTGACGCAAGCGATGGCCAACCAATGACATCACCTGCTGCAAAGATATTTTCCACTTCAGTTTGATATTGGTCATTGACCGTCAATTGACCACGATTGTTCGGTTGCAAGCCGACATTTTCAAGCCCTAAACCATCGGTATTGCCTGAGCGACCATTACTCCAGAGAATTGCATCAGCTTTGATTTTCTTGCCGCTCATCAAGTGCAAAACCACGTGATCGTCATAGGTTTCAAGCTTATCAATTTGCTCATTATGACGAATCAACACACCAAGCTCACGCAGGTAATATGACAAAGCATCAGAGATTTCATCATCGAGATAACTCAATAATTTTTCTTGGGTATTGATCAAATCTACTTTATTCTCAAGACCGACGAATATCGAGGCATATTCACAGCCGATCACGCCTGCGCCATAGATGATGATTTTTTGAATATGATAATCAAGATCAAGAATCTTATCTGAGTCAAAGACACGTGGATGATTGAAATCAAGTTCCGCAGGTTGATACGGACGACTACCTGTGGCGATTACGATTTGCTTGCAGATTAGGGTTTCTTTGATGCCTTCATTGCTAAAGACTAAAACGGTATTTTTATCCTGCACATAAGCACGACCATGATAAATTTCAATTTGGTTGCGATCATAGAAACGACTATGTGTTTCGACTTGTTGTTGAATGACTTTGTGCGCATTTCTTAGAATCTGCTTCATGGTGAATTGTTTCCACTCACCTGCCTTTTGAAACAGTGAATCCCGTCGATAGCGGATAATGCTTGATACCGTCTGACGAAGTGCCTTACTCGGAATCGTGCCGACATGGGTGCAATTACCACCCAGTTGTTCACGCATATCGACGATTGCTACCCGTTTGCCTGACTTTGCCAATTTCATCGCTGCGCCTTCACCTGCGGGACCTGAGCCGATCACCACCGCATCATATTTGGTAAAATTGGTGCTGGACAGTTCTTTTTTGCGTGCTGGCATGCGATCCTCCTTGTAGCAATGATCGTCGTTATGAAAAAACTTTCTTCATCTCTAATTTTAAACCACTTCGTTTGAAATCATGAAGAAAAACATCACTGATTCATCATAAAGTTGAATATAGAGTATGCCCAATATATGTTAAAAATGTACAACAAACACTTATACTTTTAGTTATAAAGACATTTTGTATTTGAATGGCAATGTGGGTCATTTCAAAACGAATTTTCGGTATAATATCAAACGAGTAATACAGAGGAATCAAGATCGTTATGTCTGCAAACCGTAAACCTGAACAGGGCGTTAAACTTCGTGGTGCTGAAAAAGTCGCTAGAATTCCTGTCAAAGTTGTGCCTACGGTTGAAGTCCCTAGAAAACCTGACTGGATCAGAGTCAAGATGACTGCACCTGAAGAAGTGCAGCGTATCAAGACCACATTGCGTTCTCAAAAGCTACATACCGTCTGTGAAGAAGCCGCTTGCCCAAACCTCCCTGAATGCTTTGGCGGTGGTACGGCAACATTTATGATCATGGGTGATATCTGTACACGTCGTTGCCCGTTTTGTGATGTTGCACATGGTCGTCCGAATGCACTGGATGCAGACGAACCACGTCATATGGCAGAAACGATTTCTAATCTCGGATTAAAATATGCAGTGATCACTTCAGTAGATCGTGATGATTTAATAGATGGTGGCGCACAGCACTTTGTTGATTGCATTACCGAAGCACGCAAACTTAGCCCAAAAACATTACTCGAAATCCTTGTACCAGACTTTCGTGGGCGTATGGATACGGCACTACGCATTATGACTGAATGCCCGCCTGATGTGTTTAACCACAATATCGAAACTGTACCACGCCTTTACAAAGCCATGCGTCCAGGCTCTGATTATCAGCATTCTCTGAATCTGTTAAAAATGTTTAAAGACTACTGCCCTGATGTCCCAACGAAATGCGGTCTGATGGTGGGTATTGGTGAAACAGAAGAAGAAGTGATTGCACTGCTTGATGATCTACGTGCACATGATGTGGACTATGTGACGATTGGTCAATATCTACAACCATCAAAACAACATGCACCAATTGATCGCTTCGTGACACCTGAAGAATTTGAACGCTATGCTGAGCATGGTCGTAAACTTGGATTCCGCAATATTTGGTCTGCGCCAATGGTACGTTCAAGCTACTTCGCCGATCGTCAATACTATGGCGAGCCTGTTCCTGAGGTACGCCGTAAAGTTGCACCTGAAAAGAAAATTGAAGTCTTCGCTGTTGAAGCCTAATTTTAAATTTTCCTCATCCATACTCAAAAGCCAAATCGAACTGATTTGGCTTTTTTAATTACTATGCCATGATCATCTAAATGAACAAACTTTTGGCATAAAAAAACACAAGCATTGCGCACAATACTTGTGTTTATTATAAAAGCCTGTTTCTAGCGATAATTTGACTTATTTCTTAGCAACAGATGCTTCAGTAGTGATGTTTACACTAATTTTATCGCCGACATTTGGCACATACGCCGCAATGCCAAAAGCAGAACGATCAAAGCTCGTGGTTGCATTAAAACCAACTGTATCCAACTTGGTCATTGGGTGCGCCGCTTTCTTATTCAATACTGCATCAAGCACTACAGGCTTCGTTACACCTTTTACAGTTAAATCACCAGTAATTTTGAAATTTTTGCTATCAGTCGTTTCGACTTTGGTACTTTTAAAAGTAATTGTTGGGTACTTTTCAGCATCAAACCATTCTTCACCCAATAAATGTTCATCTAGCTTTTCCACATTGGAGTTAATGCTTACAAGTGGAATGGTGACATTGACCGATGATTTTTCAGGGTTTTCCTCATCAACACTGATCACACCTTGAATGTCGCTAAAATTACCACTTGGTGTAGAAAATCCAAAATGATCCCAAGTAAATACCGTGGCTGTATGTGTCGGGTCGATTTTATAATCGACTGGCTTGGCAAAACTCAGCGATGATGTGAACGTCAAAGCCGTTGCGACCGCCAATACATTGAAAGTTTTCATTGTTGCGTCCTCTTGTTAATTTCAGATTGATGTCGATTGAATACGTTAATTATAGATAAACAATAGCGTATTTATAGAATGATCGACACAACACTCTGTGCTAAATTTGCAACGAAGTTTTTCAAATCAAATAGAAGAAAAGCGCCCCTTACGGACGCTTTTCGGATCATTTTAAAATTTTTATGCGAATTTAGCTCAAGCTATTTACCGCATCAACAACAGCTTGCTTAGTAATACCAAAGTGATTAAACAAGTCTTTGGCAGGTGCAGATTCACCATAAGTCGTCATGCCAATCACTTTGCCGTCTAAGCCAACAAATTTCCACCAGTAATCCACATGAGCAGCTTCCACCGCAACACGTGCACGAATATTCGATGGAAGTACAGCTTCACGATATGTCGCATCTTGTTGCATAAACAATTCTGCACATGGCATTGACACCACACGTACGCCTTCGAGCTCTGCATGTGCTTGCATTGCCAAATCAATTTCAGAACCTGTTGCAATGATGATGGCTTTCAGCTCACCTTTCTCTTTCGCAAGTACATAGCCACCTTTGACAATATCATCAATCTGCGCTTGATCACGGGTTTGGAATGGCAGGTTTTGACGTGACAAGATCAATGCCGTTGGGCCATCTTTGTATTGCAGTGCAGATAACCACGCCACAGCAGTTTCCACCGTATCAGCTGGACGCCACGTGTGTAGATTTGGTGTGCCACGCAGTGAAGCAATTTGCTCAATCGGCTGATGCGTTGGGCCATCTTCTCCAAGACCGATCGAGTCATGGGTATAGACATGAATCACACGTTGTTTCATCAATGCAGACATACGCACTGCATTACGTGCATATTCCATGAACATCAAGAATGTTGCCACGTAAGGGACAAATCCGCCGTGCAATGCTACACCGTTGGCAATCGCCGTCATACCAAACTCACGCACACCATAGTGTACATAGTTACCAGCAGGATTGTCTTGAACGCCTTCTGCACCTTTCCAAAGTGTCAGGTTTGAACCTGCCAAATCCGCAGAACCACCGAGTAATTCTGACAATAATGGACCAAAGGCTTGCAAAGTATTTTGGCTCGCCTTACGAGTTGCAATAGTTTCAGCTTTCGCATTGGTATCAGCGATAAACTGTGCTGTTTTTTCAGCAAAGTCCGCAGGTAATTCACCTGAGATACGACGAAATAATTCTTTTGCTTCAGTTGGATATTTCGCTTGATACTGCGCAAAGACATCATTCCAAGCAGATTCAGCTTCGCTACCTTTTGCTTTGGCATCCCAAGCGCCATAAACATCTTCGGGAATAACAAAGGCTTCATCAGTCCAACCCAATGCTTCACGTGTTAATGCAATTTCATCATTACCGAGTGGCGCACCGTGGCAATCTTCTTTACCTTGTTTGTTTGGTGAACCAAGTCCAATCACTGTTTTACAGATAATTAATGTCGGTTTTGCAGTTTCTGATTTTGCTTCAACAGTTGCTTTACGGATTGCATCTGCATCATGCCCATCAACACGCAATACTTGCCAACCATACGCCTTGAATCGTTGTTCTGTATCATCACTGAACCAGCCTTCAACTTCACCATCGATTGAGATGCCATTGTCGTCATAGTAAGCAATCAATTTACCGAGTTGAAGTGTCCCTGCCAAAGAACATACTTCATGCGAAATACCTTCCATTAAGCATCCATCGCCTAGGAAGCAATAAGTAAAATGATCAACGACTTGGATATCTTCTTTATTGAACTGTGCTGCTAAAGTCTTTTCCGCAAGTGCAAAACCAACCGCATTGGCAATCCCCTGACCCAGTGGCCCAGTGGTCGTTTCGATACCCGGCGCATAGCCATACTCTGGATGACCAGGTGTTCTTGAATGAAGTTGACGGAACTGTTTGATGTCTTCGATCGACAAGTCATAACCTGTCAAATGCAAAAGCGCATAATGCAACATCGAGCCATGACCATTTGACAATACAAAGCGGTCACGATTCGCCCACTGTGGGTTGCTTGGATTGTGAGATAAAAACTCACGCCAAACCACATCTGCAATATCTGCCATACCCATCGGCGCACCGGGATGACCTGAATTCGCCTGCTGTACTGCGTCCATCGCCAAAACACGAATAGCATTGGCAACACGACGTTCATTAAGTGGGGTTGTCATAGATCAGATTCCAAAAAGTGATTCATCCAAGAAAACATACAGACTAAAGCAACAAAAAACACTCAAGAAGTATGTTTGTAATTTGTGCGATATTGTCCTAAAAAAAGCCTTATGGGTAAAGCCTTGATTGTCAATTTTGTGTCACTAATCACACAGTTAAACTAAAAAATTGCAAATTAAGTTTTGTATCTACTAAACAATAAAAGATCCGCATAGCGACTGATCTTTAAAGTTTTACGACAGCAAACCGTTCAGATCCACTGAGTGGTGTGGTGTGATGCTTAGCGCTGAATGAGCTTTAGGCTTCAGCTTCTAATATTTCAAAATCATGGGTAATGATGACACCGCCATCCATTAACATTTTACTTGCAGAGCAATACTTCTCCGCAGACAGCTCAACAGCTTTTGCGACTTGCTTTTCTTTAACAGCTTTGCCAGTCACAACAAAGTGCAAATGAATCTTGGTAAATACAGCAGGAATGGTGTCTGCACGTTCCGCTTGAAGCTCACACTTTACATCTGTGATGTCTTGACGTGCTTTTTTCAAAATGGTCACAATATCAAACGAAGCACAGCCACCTAAGCCCATCAAAATCAATTCCATTGGTCGAGCGCCACGGTTTTCTCCGCCATATTCCGCAGAACCATCCATCATGACATCGTGACCACTCGCAGAAGTGGCTTTAAATGACACATTCTCTAACCATTGAACTTGTGCGTGCATTGCATCTCCGTTTAAAAAACTATACATTTATCGGGTTCAATATATTAGCATATCGTTATACGATGCGTAATCGAATCTATGCGCCATTTCACTTTTAAAATACAGCTGCATATAATTACACAACTGTATATAATTGTGTCAATCGCTACAATTTGGTCATTTACATTTGGTATTCGATTCGCACTTCTTTTAAAGCTTGGGGTAAATCATGCTCACTTCTGATTTTTCTAGATTAAGTACAGATGCGTTGTCACCTGGTCAACTGCCAGAGTCTGTCAAAGCCTTGCTTAAGCGAGCAAAAATCAATCGTTTTCCTAAAAAGACAACAATTGTACAGGCAGGTGCCGAAGCGCACTCACTTTATTTAATTCTCAAAGGTTCTGTGTCGATCATTATCGAAGAAGATGATCAACGTGAGATCATTGTGGCATATTTGAATGCAGGTGATTTCTTCGGTGAAATGGGCTTATTTGAAACCCAGTCGCATCGTACCGCAGAAGTTCGTACACGTGATGTCTGTGAAATTGCCGAAATCGATTACGATACTTTCCATGAATTATGCAATCAATATCCAGACCTCAGCTATGCACTCTTTGCACAGCTTGCACGTCGTCTAAAAAACACCACTCGTAAAGTGACTGATCTTGCATTTATTGACGTGTCTGGTCGTATTGCACGTTGTTTGATTGACTTGGCGAATCAACCTGAGGCGATGATGTTGCCAAATGGTCGTCAGATTCGTATTACTCGTCAAGAGATTGGTCGTCTAGTCGGTTGTTCACGTGAGATGGTTGGTCGTGTACTTAAAACGCTTGAAGAGCAAGGCATGATCGAAACCGAAGGTAAAGCAATTTTGATCTATGATGCCTCTTTAAAAGCGATCGAAAATTCATCTGAAAATCATAGCAATGATGACTATGACGACAAAGATTAAGATTAATCTGTAAATTTGAATTCGAAATAAAAAACAGCCGTTGATATGGCTGTTTTTTTATTGAACTGTATTATCTATTTGATTAAAGATAAAATTTTAAAATATAAAAAATTAAAATAAACTTAGCTTAGCTCCGCCAACTCCTTAGTAGACTGTCTTGCTTGTAATTGCAAACGCACTGCATGAATCAGCCCTGTCCATGTTTCATTGGGTTTCCAAATTTTCTCCAGCAAAGCATCGGCTTCTGCCAAATCTATACCCATATAAAACTGACGATACAGAAAAATCAAACTACTCACTCGCATGTTCTTTGCACAGTGCACCCAGACTTTCTGCTCTTGCACCAAATGATCAATCAGGTCAATCACAAAGAGTGCGCCACTACTGCTTGGACATTCCCACAATAAAGGGACTTGGATATAGTCCAGTCCAAGCTCAAGACAAATTCGATCTTCGTTAGACAAATGATTTGAAGCATCGGTTAAGGCGAGATTGATAATGGTGGTGTAGCCATGCGCTTTAATTTCCGCCAGTTGCTCAACCGTTGGCTGTCCCGAAGTCGCCAAATGCGCATGTATCCATTCAAACTGTTCAATCTCTTGTAGTTTACTGGATAGATCAGGCTGACTTTCAATGTCGGTCATTTCATCATCAATATTCATAAAGTTCACAGTCTTTAAAATGATCAGCTTTAATTTTGATTCTCTACATAAAAAGTCTATATAAAAAACGCCATCAAGTGATGGCGTTTCTCTCTATTAGCGATTCGGTAGTACGTCTTTCAATGCGTCGTGCATTTCTAACAAGACTTTTTCAGTGGTTTCCCAGTCGATACAACCATCTGTGACAGACTGTCCATAAACGAGGTCATTTAAATCTTTTGGAATATCCTGACGACCGCCTTTGAGATGGCTTTCAACCATCACACCGACGATGGTTTTATTGCCATCTACGATTTGGTTGGTCAAGTTTTTCAATACCAAAGGCTGTAAGTACGGATCTTTGTTTGAGTTTGCATGGCTTGCGTCGATCATGATCTTGTTGCTGACTTTGGCTTTATTCAACACGCCTTCCGCTTGTGCAACCGAGCTTGCGTCATAGTTTGGCTTACCATTACCGCCACGTAGAACGACATGCGCATATGGGTTGCCACTGGTGCGGATAATAGCTACTTGACCATCATTGTTTAAGCCGAGGAAACTATGCCCTGACTGAACAGCTTGCATGGCATTGGTCGCAACAGTTAAGCCACCGTCTGTACCATTTTTAAAGCCAACTGGTGATGATAAGCCTGATGACATTTCACGATGCGTTTGGCTCTCAGTTGTACGAGCGCCAATCGCAGACCATGCGATCAAATCTTGTAGATACTGTGGTGAGTTTGGATCAAGTGCTTCTGTTGCACATGGCAGACCTTTTTCATTGAGTTCAAGCAAAAGCTGACGACCGATATGTAAGCCCTTTTCAATATCAAAAGAGTCATTCATATCAGGATCGTTGATTAAGCCTTTCCAACCCACTGTAGTACGTGGCTTCTCAAAATAAACACGCATGATGATATACAGCGTATCTTGGATTTTTTCACGTAGCGCAAGCAAGCGATCTGCATATTCATGTGCAGCTTTTGGATCGTGAATTGAGCAAGGTCCAATCACCACAAAAAGGCGTTTGTCCTTACCATCTAAAATATCACGCACAGTTTGACGACCATTGACCACGCTATTGCGGGCTTGATCAGACAACGGCAAATCTTGTTTTAATTGAGCTGGCGTAATCAAAGCTTGTACGCTGGCAATGTTCAAATCGTTAACAACAGTATTCGCCACTTCTTGGGCGGTTAAATCACTCATTAGTCTTCCAAACTTTTTTCAATATAACAACTTGGCTCGAATATAGCATGTTTCCATAGCTTGATCATTACAAAAGCACATGAAAAACTTAATTTTCATCTGCTTTTTTCAATCAATTTAAAGCATTTTTCCAATGATCTTTTTGACCGTTTAAAAATTTAGCCTTTTATTTCGGATTTGGCTTGGATCACTTGTGCCGTTTCAGTTTGCACAGGCTTTGCTTTGACAGGATTAACTATGAAATTGACACCTAAGGCAAACAATGTAATCCCCAAAATTCGACGGATCAAACGCTCAGGCATTTTTGAACTGAGTAATGTACCCACCACGATTGCAGGAATCGAACCGACCAATAACCACATCAATAGATGAAAATCGACATTACCCGAATTCATATGTCCAAGCCCTGCTACTAATGTCAGTAGCACCGCATGCACAACATCAGAACCAATAATGCGAATCATCGGCATATTTGGGAACATGATAATCAACGCCATGATGCCAAATGCCCCCGCACCGACTGATGATAAGGTCACAAAGATACCTAAAATCGCACCCATGATGATGATATAGATGCGCTTATTCTTGGTAATCGCATTTGGGTCGCTTGTAGTTTCGATCGTGTTTGGATTGCGATATTTACTAAAGAATCGCTCAATCTGCGGGCGGAAAATAATCGAAATACCCGTAATGGTCAGCATAAAACCCAAGAACATGGTTAAGAGCATTTTATAATGCGTCGATTGACTCAAATAATGCTCAAGCACCCAAGTCGTTGCAAAAGATGCAGGAATACTACCCAGTGAAAGAAAAATCACTAATGGCCAAATGATATTGAGCTTTTTGGCATGAACTAAAGAACCACAAAATTTGGAAATTGAGGCATACAATAAATCTGTACCAATGGCGATATGTGGCTAATAGGTGTCATCAATGAACCACCGCCCACACCTGTCACGCCGACACAGAAGCCAACAACCACACCTGCCAAGATAAAATGAATGACATCGAGCATGTAATTTCCAAAAGATTCAAAACTGTGCGCATCTTATAACTTTTAGTGCTAAGACGTTGTAATCAAAAGTGCATAGCTTATGAAGAATTAAGATAAAGGCGAAGACCAAACTTGACTTGGCACTTCGCCCTTACCTTCAGTTTTAAAATTTGAAACAACGCTGTCAGATGCTAACCCTCTACAATGCCTTGCATACATTGTTGCCAATCTCCTAGAAATGCAGATAAATCATTTTGTGCAGCTTGTAGATGCTGGGCGATATATTGCATAACTTCAAGATATTGCGTTGAAGTAATGCTCAATTCACTTCGATCATGATCAAGTATTTTTGACAGTGTTACGCCATCTAGTGTTGTCATCTGTTCGAGCGCTTGTTTAATCTGCTGTGCTTCACTGTCTTCATTGGCTTTTTCATGTTGCGCATATAACAGCGCTAAGGTCGCACCATAAACCAATCCCTCATTAGATAATCCATGTTCAACATTCATCTGAATCGAACCGAAGACACGATCATTCAACTGAAGTTTACGAATCGGATCACGCCCAACACGTGTGCATGGATCTTTATAGGCAAATTTACATGATTTCAAAAAGCTTTCTTTCAGCTGTGGCAAGATTTCCGCAATATTGGGATATTGATGCGACAAGCCCAATCCGACTTCCTGATCGACCAATTGCTCCGCAAGCGCCAAAACCCGTTGATCACCCATCGCAACCCCAATGGTGTCATGACCAAGCAATACGCCATACCAAGCGATGATGCTATGCACACCATTCCACAGGCGATTTTTCACGGTTTGAATCTGACGAATATCATCCACAGTGATGACTTGACGAAGATGTTCGAGGATCGGACTGCCTTTCTCAGCATAGAGTGGCATATCACTTTCACTATGAAATAAAATCAAATCCATCGACTGCAACACATGACTTGGCTGAAAATTCTCTTTCAAATCAGCGATGGTAATGGTCATAAACTTGGCTTGATCGCTATTTAATGACGTGGTGTCTTCAATATCGACAGGATCATCGTCGACACGATCAGACTGATATTGCTGGAACAGATGATATTTGATGCGAAGCTGACGATAGAGTGCCTTATCAGTAAACTTCGACACCATTCGATTGACCACTGTATCTGCAAAGTAATTACATTGCACAATCTTTTGCGCTACATCCTGGCTGGTAATTTTTTCTAAAGCAACTTGGAGATGCTCTAAGACGAACTGCTTTGCGCCGACTTTGTTTAAAATCATCATTAAAGTCAGTGGTTCAGCATTCGATTCAAAGCGTTTTAATAAAGCTTTGGCAATGACTAAACTCACTGATTCAATGGCTTGCTCTGGCAAGCACAGCGCAACGATTTTGCTCTCTTGATACATTTCGATCACTGCATCTTCATCATTACCATCAATGATTTCAATGCCATCAATGATTTCGTCATAGGCATCTTGATGATAGCGAATACAATATTTGCCAAAGGCTTGGATCGATTCTTTGTATAGTGCATTACTGGTCGTTGCCAAAATTTTTGCAGGTCGAGTATAACCATCCCAATGCGAGAATATCTGTGCCAAATACCCACCGCCAATTGCGCCAAAGCCATGAATACCAACGATATGCTGATTGTGCGCTACGGGAAATCGCTCCATCGGCTGTGGCATTTTTTGCGGATCGAGATGTTTGTTTAAGTCATCCAAAAACAACGGCATTTCTTTATAAAAATAATCCGCCATCTCTTGCATTTTTAAATCTTGGAATAATACGGTATGACCACCCGCATGATGCGCAGACTTCAAACCATTGTCCGAATCTTCAAACATCAAACAATATTTCGGCTCAAGGTTGAATCGTGATGCGGCGAGGAGGAAAATTTCAGGGTCAGGCTTGCCCTTTTCAACATCATCACCGCAGACCACCACATCGAAATACTTATAAACATTGGCATTGATCAGATATTCTTCAGCAATGACTCGTTTGCTCGAAGTCGCTACTGCCATACGCAAACCCGAACGACGCAACCGCTCTAACACTTCCACCAAACCCGCCTTCATCGGCACGCCATGATGACGCACATGGGCGATCTCAAACTCGTCGGCACGTTTACGGATATTGGCGTAGTTGACGTTTTCACCATAGATTTGCTCGGCAAGTTCTTGCGCACGCTTGGCACTTAAGCCCAAACATGACATCAAATAATCATCAGAAAATTCTTCACCGATCAATTCTTTCGATGCCTGTTTCAATGTTTGAAACCGCAAACGCTCGGTATCAAACATTGTCCCATCCATATCAAAAATTGCACCCAAAATGGTCTGACCATGAAACTTTAACATGTATGCTCCCACTCCATTCTCGATTTAAATGTTTGAATTAAAGAATTATTTTCAAACACTTCGAATTACAGTACCAAAATTAAAAAAAGTAAAAAAACGCCAAACTGAGCATCAAATCCTAACAGCCTTACATTCCAAAAAGATTAAACTAAAGACTTTAGTAAGCACCATTACAATAACTTAAAAATCACGCAATATGTTGTTTTGAAATGTATATTGTCTAGACTTTGAGCAATCTCAAGATGTAATTTTTATATCTCCCTCCAGCTTTTTGTCTTATTTGATGTAGGCTATCAATCAAATATGCAAAAGGATTCAATTCAACATGCTAAGATGCCAAATGAAATTTTTAGTCAAGCGAGATCAGCGTGTCAGATTCCAATCCATCGAAACCACTCAGAATCGGTATCGTCGTCGGTGAAGTGTCTGGAGATACATTAGGCGCAGCGTTAATTCGTAGTTTTAAAGCGCAATGTATCGACGCTGAGTTTGAAGGCATTGGCGGACCGCAAATGATCGCCGAAGACTTCAACAGCCTCTATCCGATGGAAACCCTGTCGGTGATGGGCTTGGTCGAAGTGTTAAAACATCTCAAAGAACTGTTTGCAGTGCGTGATGGTTTGCTCGCACATTGGCAAGAAAAGCCGATTGATTTATTTATTGGTATTGATGCACCTGATTTTAATTTACGGGTTGCCAAATCTATCAAAGACTTAAAGCTGCCGACCAAAACCGTGCACTACGTCAGTCCGTCGGTGTGGGCGTGGCGCCAGAAACGTGTTTTTAATATCAAATATGCCTGTGATTTGTTACTGTGTTTATTTCCATTCGAAGTGGACTTTTATCAGAAGTATGACGTGCCTGCGGTATTTGTCGGGCATCCATTGGCAAAGTCTTTACCGCTTGAAACCGACACTTTAGCCGCAAAACAACAGCTCAACCTCGATCCTGAGCAGCGATACATTGCACTCTTGCCAGGAAGTCGCTCAGGGGAAATTGAACGCTTACTGCCTGTGATGCTTGATAGTGTGGCGTTTATGCAACAGAAAAATGATGGCACTGCAAACTCAAGCACAGATTTTCATTATTTGATCCCTGCGATCAATGCCAACCGTGCCAAGCAAATTCATGCGCTTTTGTCGAGCCAAGCAAAATCTATTCAAGACCATATCACAGTGATTGATAATCAAAGTAGCGAGTCCAATATTGGGCGGTTGGTGATGTCGGCGAGTGATGCGATCGTGTTGGCATCGGGAACGGCGACTTTAGAGGCGTTACTGCTACATAAGCCGATGGTGGTGGTGTATAAATTGCATTGGCTGACGTATTTTATTGCATTATTAATGGTCAAGATTCCGCACTATTCCCTGCCGAATATCATTGCCAAAAAGGCTTTGGTGAAAGAGTTGATTCAATCTGATGCGACTGCGCAGAATATTTATCAGGAGTTACAGCAGTTGTTAACGACGGGCAAAGGCGATGAGCAAATACAGGAGTTGTTAGGCTTGCATCGTTTACTGACATCAGACGATTCGATCCAAGATCCTGCGAAAGCGATTGTTGGGGAGTTTGGGTTGGATTAAGCTATATTCTAACCAAAGCTATTAATCCCCAATTAAGGAATACATCAAAAATTATGACTAAACTTAAAGAGTATAATTTAGAAGGTGTTTATGAAATAACCAATTTGATAGATACTTGCTTGGACTAAAACTTGAAGTGCGACACGACCTCACCCATTAAAGGGAAAAGGAGAAATAACGTGTCGTATACTCATCTTAGCTTCGAAGATCGTACAGGTACAGCACTCATGCTAGAATCCTGTAAAGCTGACTTTTCACCGAGAACATTTGCCAAACAAATCAATCGACATCATAGTACGATATATCGTGAATTGA
>LUOR01000079.1 GCA_001626925.1 Moraxellaceae bacterium REDSEA-S32_B1 | reverse complement strand
TGCTTTAAACAACCGTCCTAGAAAGAGTTTAGGATGGCGAACGCCTAGCGAAGTGATGGCGAATTTTTATACCGTTGCACTTGCTGCTTGAATCCGCCTTTTTAAAAAATACAAACGAGCAGATATAGCAACGATGATGCAGTGTCCATGTGGTTCAAATCTTTCCTATTCAGCATGTTGTGAGGTGCTACATCAAGGCAAAGCATTGGCACAGAATGCAGCACAATTGATGCGCTCACGCTATTGTGCATATGTGTTGCAAGAGATTGATTATATTGTTCAAACCACAGTGCCATCGCAACAATACTTACTTGATCGGCAAGCAATGTTGACATGGAGTAAGCAGACCAAATGGGATGGTTTAGAGGTCGTTACGCATCAAGATAAACTTGGCAAAAACCATGCGCAGGTCGAGTTTAAAGCCTATTTTTTGACGTCCAATGCAACAACTGTATCGGTGCGTGATGCACATCATGAGCGTTCTGCTTTTGTCAAAATTGCCGAGCGGTGGTACTTCATTGATCCGACGGTAGCCATGCCAAACATGAAACAACCTTGTCTTTGCGGTTCACAGAGAAAGTTTAAGCAATGTTGTTATCCATACTTGATGCGCTAAATGGTAGGAATGAGTCTGCTTTTACTGAATAGGCTTTCGCGTCATTTTTGTCGAATTGATGATAAATTTCGCTACAATAACGTTATCTTACGCTACACACTTTTTATGCAAATATGCTACTGACGGTTATTTATATTATTGCGATTACCGCTGAGGCGATGACAGGTGCGTTGTCGGCAGGGCGACGCAGTATGGATTGGTTTGGGGTGATTCTGATTGCCTGTGTGACTGCGCTTGGTGGTGGTACGGTGCGTGACGTGGTACTTGGGCACTATCCATTGACTTGGGTGAAGCATCCTGAATATTTGATCCTAACGACTTGTGCAGCGTTGTTTACGATTCTGATTGCCAATTGGATGAAGCATCTACGCAATATGTTCTTGTTGCTTGATGCGCTTGGTTTGATTGGGTTTACCATTATTGGTAGTCAGGTGGCAATCGAGATGGGACATGGTTTCGTCGTGGCAGGCGTTGCAGGGGTGCTGACTGGTGTGTCAGGTGGTATTCTGCGAGATATTTTGTGTAATGATGTGCCTTTAGTCTTCCGTCGTGAGCTCTATGCCAGTATTTCCTTCGCTGCGGTGATGTTTTATTGGGTGTGTTTACATTACATTAACCTAAACCTTGAAATCACTGTCATTCTGACTTTAGTTTTTGGTTTTAGCTTACGTGTGGTGGCGATTTATTTTGGCTTAGAAATGCCAAAATTTATTTATAAAGAAGATGATGAGAGTTCGGCATCATCTACTGATGATCACTAGGGTCTGTTGACATTTCAATCATGCATTGCGTTATCCGCTAAAACTACAGAAACGAGGCATGAAACGCAGGGAATGGTTACTCCCTTGCCAAGTTTCATAACGAAATTTATGGCAGTTTTAGCGATAATCCTTCGGAACAAGGGTGTTTTTTGACGCTCCGTCGTTAGTAATGAGTCATTTAGAATGACTAAATTTCCTCATTCCTGCCTAGTATCGCCTAAAAAACACCCTTGTCGCAAGCATCTGTGAAATGTCAACAGACCCTGGCCTTGAGTTTTCTTTTTTACTATTGTCGGTGGCAAGATTTTATGGCATGATTCGCACATTCTCGCTGAGTTGATCACAATTGATTCAGTGAACACAGTTTGACAAGGGGAGTAGCCTCCTCCAAACGAGAAGAAACTTTAAGATTTTTATCTTCTCGTGTCAGATATCGTCAATACACTTTGCAAAAAGTCGGTATCTGAGCATCGTTAATGATTTACACCGTTAAATCTTAAGCGATGTAGGCAAGACCTTGATCATGTTGGTACAGGTGTTTTTTAACATCTGGCGACTGGTCGAGGTTTTTTTGCGTCTATACGACGGATAAAAAATTTCCCCACATTGCCAGATGCAGGAGTGATTGATGGATTCTGTCGGTAATATTTGGCTGTATTTGGTGTTTTTTGGCATCGTCTTTGTGATGCTACTAATTGATTTTCTTGGATTTAAGCAAAATCAAGGTGAAGCTGTTCCGGTCAAGAAAGCGGCTTGGTGGAGTGCGGCATGGGTCACTGTGGCGATGTTGTTCGCAGGCGGTTTGTGGCTATATTTGCAACAAAGTATTGGTGTTGAAGTTGCTAACCAAAAGACTTTGGAGTACATCACAGGTTATCTACTGGAAAAATCTTTAGCGATTGATAACGTCTTTGTGTGGTTGATGATCTTTGCCGCTTTTGCGATTCCGCCTGCGTTGCAACGTCAGATTCTGTTATACGGTGTGATTGGTGCAATTGTTTTACGAACCATTTTCATCTTGATTGGCGCATGGCTGGTTCAAGAGTTTTCGTGGATTCTTTATATTTTCGGTGCGTTTCTCGTCTATACAGGGATCAAATTCCTACGTGGTCAAGAAGAGGAGAGCAATGTCGAAAATATGGCATTGCTGAAATGGTTGCGTAAACATGTGCCGATCACGCAGTCTTTGCATGGTAATAAGTTCTTTGTCCGTGAGCAGGGCAAACTGTGGATTACGCCGTTATTTGTGGTGCTGATCTTGGTTGAGTTCTCTGATGTGATCTTTGCGGTGGATTCGATTCCTGCGATCTTTGCGATCACAACCGACCCATTCATTGTATTAAGTGCAAACTTAATGGCGATATTGGGTTTACGTGCGATGTTCTTTCTGCTTTCAGGTGCCGCAGCAAAGATGCATTATCTGCCATATGGTCTAGGGATTATTTTATTGTTTATTGGCTTTAAGATGTTGATGCTCGATGTGTTCCATATGCCAGTATGGATTTCACTCGGCTTTATTGCGGTGGTGCTCAGCATTACGGCGTATATGTCGATTCAATATGCCAAAAAGCATGGTGATAATTCTCCTGATGCGAATTAGCAGTAACAAGTTCGCAGTAATAAGACATCCGTAATATTCAGAAAATAAAAAAATCCTCTCAAGCGGAGGATTTTTTATGTGAAAGAGTTTTCTTAAAATTTAACAACGCTGAATTTGATTAAAACGCTTGTCATCACGTTTATGTGCGCTGACATGTTGCAAGACTTTGTGAATAAAGCGTAATTTATCTAACACCGTACTAGACAGAATAAACGGATAAGCGTCTTCAAGCCCCATACTTTGATTGAGTGAATTTAATCCGTATGACAATGCAAACCAGTTATTCAATGTGAGTTCAAAATCTTGCGCATGAGTGGGAGCTTCGGTAAAGCGGAGTTCAGGCCCATTTTTGTGACGTTTGTCCACGGTCATGCCAATATGATACGCCGTATCTAAAGTGCTGAGCATATGTAGATAATGCGCCCATGTTTCAGCCCAATCTTCCCACGGATGGCTCGAGGCATAAGTGCTAATGAAATGATCTTGCCAGTCTTTCGGAGCGCTATGTTCATAATAATGCTGCAAGGCTTGACCATAATCTTGACGCTCATCACCAAAAATCTGACGGAATTCATTGATCCAGTCGGTATTGGCGATCAATACATCGAAATAATAATGTCCACTTTCATGACGAAAATGTCCGAGTAACGTTCGATAATTTTCCCCCATGGTAATACGTGTTTGCTCACGGTACAGATGGTCTGCCTCAAAAGCATTTAAGGTAATCACGCCATTGGCATGACCTGTCATCACAGGCTGATCTTCAGTTGGCACAAGAAAACGAAAACTTAATCCCAATGCATCATCAGGATTTTGTTTTGGGCGAGGGAAGATGTCAAGTCGCTGTGTAATGTATAAAAAACGACGTTTGGAAATTTCAAGCTTTGACCAATATTCAATATTTTTTTCTTCATGTAAGTTTGGAATCACCGAGGTGAGCTGACATGAACTACAAAACTGTGCAGGATCGTCAGCATCAATCATCCAATTACAGACATGATATTCCTGATAGTTGGCACAAGGGCGATAATATTTTTCTGAACCATCCAATGCTAGCCAACCTTGCTCGGTTTGCTCGAATGTCGCCATATCCTGACTTGCAGGTAAGTAACCAACGACCTTATTGCAATTGATGCATAGGCTATTGGTGTACATAATCTGCGAATGGCAATGATTACAGTAAAAAACTTTCATAAAAAGGCAAACTTATCACAATCGTGTTCGATCATATTGTAGTTAGCTTAGATTGAAAAGTGGATGAGCAGATAAAGTGAAATATTTACTTAGCTACACTTGTTCAGTATATGTTTTATGCGCTTTTTGAATAATTAACATTTTGTGATATGGCGCATCTACTGTGGTTTTTATGAAATATAATATAAAAAATAGATATCCCCTAAACAGGGGGTGTTATTTATTAATAATTACAATACAATAAAGTAAATAAACTTTAACAATACGATTCAAACCAAGATAGTACAGGGGACGACCATGAAAAAATCAATACTCAGCCTAGGAATTATGACATGTCTATGCGCAGGTCTTAGTCATGCAGGATTTTTAGATAATGCACTGAAAGTTGCTTCTGCAATTCAAAACAAAGATACAGCTTCAGCATTAAACAATGCAGCTAATATGGCTACAACACAGAAACAACAGCAGCAAACTGCGCAAGCAACGAACCAGTATCAAGCCGCTATGGATGTTGCGCCATTGAGCGTTTCTCAATTAAGTGGAATGGATTGTGCTGCTTTGGCGGTAACAGCTGCAAATGCCGAACGCGAAAAGAAAAGTTTGGTTAGTCAAGCAGATAACTACGACAAATTGAATGCACAAGTGCAACAAGAAGCGGCAGCAAATGGTAATAAAAAAATGCTAGGCGGTTTAATGTCTTTGGCAGGTAAAGTGATGGCTGAGACAGGTCGAGGTTCTGAATATTCAAATACTTTGGCGAATGTTGGTAATAACTTATCTAACTCACAGGCAGAAGCTCAATTGCAAGGTATGGATGCGCAACAAATTGTTGCAATGCATAAAAAGCATGATACTGATTTAGAAAATATTAAGATTTATCAAAAAGCAAAATCATGTAATTTGTAATTGTGCTTGAATGGTTTTTTTAACAAACCAACGATACTTGAAGCCATAACCACTTTAAGGAAAACATCTTTAAAGTGGTTGTTTATTTCAGGCAATAACGCAATACATGGTTGAGATATCAACAGCATTTATTCTTTTTCAACTTTGATAATGGTATTGGTGAGCACATTCATCAGCACATAACGATCTTTGACCTTGACCCATTGTTGATAGCGTGATGGCTCAGACAAGTTTTGAGCATTTTTATAATCGACACGCTGTGCATTACGAAACTCTTCGGGTAAAGGCATGCCCGCTTTTAAACGACCTTCGCCACGATGACGTTTTTTATCTTTATATTTGGACTTTTTATGTTGATCATGATCTTGGAATTGCGCTGATGCATCATCTTTAGCGTGATTTTGATTTGGCGCAGCAAGGCTTACATTGGAAATGAGCAAAGTCACTCCAATCAATATCAATCCAGCAAGTTGTTTCATGCAGCAACCTATCTATGTTCTATATTTACGTCTATTACGAAGCATCATAACCGATGCCAAACGCAGAGTAATGAATTTGGCTTTATTTTTACGTGAAAACTATGTAGAAATAATGGATTTTGCCAGCACATTAAGATTTTCGAGCAATTAAGTTGGAATTAAATCAGTTTACGAAATACGTGTGAATTGCGTTGATAGTTATACATCGCTTGACGTGCGCTCGGCAATTCACTGAGTTCAACTTTTTCAAAGCCTTGCTCCATAAACCAATGTCCTGTGTGTGTGGTTAGCAAAAACAGTTGCTGGATGCCATCTGCTTTGGCACGTTGCTCCAAAAACTGTAAGACTTGTACACCACGATTGGACTTTTGATAGTCAGGATGTACTGCGACACAGGCAATTTCCGCTGATGTTATTCCAGTTGCTGTTTTATTCTCACTTTCATTGTCGAGCGGATACAGCGCAGCGCAGGCAAGGATCATCCCATCACGTTCAATCACGGCAAAGTGCTCAATCTCATCTTCAAGGCGTTCACGAGAGCGATAGACCAAAATGCCTTGTTCTTCCAATGGACGCAGTAAGTTCAATAAACCACCGACATCGTTGATCGTTGCCTGACGCACCGCCTCATAGCCCATTGCAGTGACTAGCGTGCCTAAGCCATCACGTGTAAATAGCTCCCCAAGTAATGCACCATTTTGATGATAAGACAATAAATGACAACGATTGACCCCTGCACGGCACGCTTGTACCGCACCTGATAAATGCAAATATTGTTCACTATTTGCCGAGTTGATATGACTTAAATAATGCTGTGCTTGCTGAGGATTCAGCTCACGGACTAAGCGTTGATCGCTATCGAGGAAGCCACGCTGCTCACCAAGGAAAATCAATTTATCCGCTTTTAAATCTATGGCAGCACGTGTCGCCACTTCTTCTGCACGTAGGTTAAACACTTCGCCTGTGGTCGAGTAGCCAGTTGGTCCAAGTAAGATGATTTGCCCATGTTGCAGATTGTGATTGATCGCATCACTATCAATCGCACGCACTTCACCCGTCAGTTGAAAATCAATACCTTCATGAATGCCAAAAGGTTTTGCGGTGACAAAGTTCCCTGACACCACATCAATACGTGCACCGTACATAGGCGAATTTGCCAAGCCCATAGAGAGTAAAGCTTCGATCTGCAAACGAATCGAGCCCACCGCATTCAGTACCGCAGGCAAAGACTCACGTGTGGTAATGCGACGATGTTTTAAAAATGGTGTTTCAAGCTTCAACTGAGCGAGATTATGATTAATCTGCGGACGTGCACCATGCACCAGTACTAGACGAATTCCAAGCGCATGAAGCAACGCAATATCATGAATAATGTGCTGAAAATTATCAGATTGTATTGCTTCACCTGCAAACATCAAGACAAATGTTTTATTGCGATGGGTGTTGATGTACGGTGCTGCATGACGAAACCAATGCACATAGCTAGGTATGGAAGAATCAGGCGCAGGTGACTGTTCAACAGAAGTATTGATCTGTGAAAGGCTTTCTGATGTGTTGGATTGTGCTGGCTTTGTCACGACTTGCTCTAACTTTAGCGTGGTTTTAACTTTCCAAGCATAGCAAAAAGCGATTAGGATAAGAAATAAATCATTTGCTGATTAGGGTGTGTTGACATGAATATTTTGATTTTAGGTTGTGGGCAAATCGGTCATGCGTTAGCTGAACAACTCGCTCAAGACACTTATAATAATGATCAAGCTCAGCATCAAATCACCTGTGTCAGCCGATCAGCAAAAACTTTTTCCCACGATGATATTCAACATCTTGCACAAGATCTTCAAGATTTAGATCTACCCCATCAACCGAACTTTGATTGGGTCTATGTAATCGTTTCCCCTGATGAACGAAATGTTGATGCCTATCAACAGGTTTTCATTGATACCGCTCGCCCAGTATTTCAGGCATTGCAACATCATCCTGTACACAAAGTCATTTTTATCTCATCGACAAGAGTCTATGGCGAAGATCAAGGACGATGGATTAATGATGAAAGTATTCCGAATACAGATGATTCTATTGGTCAGACCTTGATTGCCGCAGAGCAACTGTGGTCAGCCTATTGGCAAGAAAAATTGACCATCATCCGTCCAAGCGGTTTATATCGCGAGCATAGTGAATTTCTGAAAAAGAAAGCTTTAGAAACACATCAGCTTCACTTAAATCATTGGACGAATCGGATTCATCGTGCCGATTTGGTTGGTTTTTTACAGTATTTAATGACTTTAGAGAATGTCGAATCAAGCTATATCCTGACTGATCAACGTCCCTCTTTACAGTATGAGCTATATAATCTCATTCGTGGGCAAAATCAGCGTGAACCGCTAACGATTCACTCAGATGCAAAGACCACAGGCAAACGACTATGTGCGGATCGTTTAGCGCAGTCAGGCTATAAGCTGAAATATCCAGCTCATCCTTTATTCGCTGAGAAATAAGAAACTAAGCCCGTTTTTTCATTCGCTCACGGATAAAGGTGATGATCGCAGGTAAGATACTGAGGAAAATAATGCCGAAGATGACCAAAGTGAAATTGTCTTTGACCGCAGGAATATTGCCAAATAAGTAACCTAAAGCGATAAATGATGCCACCCAACAGATCGCTCCAATGACGTTATAGCTTAAAAAATATTTATAATTCATCGAGCTGACCCCTGCAACAAAAGGTGCAAACGTCCGAGCAAAGGGAATAAAACGAGCGAAAATAATGGTTTTACCACCATGCTTCTCAAAGAAAGCTTGAGTTTTAAACAAGTATTCTTTGTTGATCCAACGTGTCTCGATGTTAAAGACACGAGGGCCGATATATTTACCAATATGATAGTTCAAGGTGTCGCCAAGTACGGCAGCGATAAACAATAAAAAAGTCAGTAAAAATGGATCCATTGCCCCTGTGGCAGCAAGCGCACCCGCAGCAAAAAGCAAGCTATCACCTGGTAAAAATGGCATGACCACTAAGCCAGTTTCGACGAAAATGATCAGAAATAAGATGCCGTAAATCCAAGTACCATAATTGGTGACAAACTCGACCAAGTGTTGATCGACATGCAAAATAAAATCGAGCAAATACATTGCGTTTCATTCAAATAAGAAAATTGCCTAATCCTAGCAGGTGTGGCGTGCGCTTGCATTAGGCAATCTGTGCTTTTTTTATGAATCGTCAAAGTACTTCAAATCTGCTACATCGTTAACCTCGTTCGCAGTACCACTCGTACACCTTCACTCGGTTGCCTTGTATCAGAAGTCAATTGCTTCGACTATATTTCTGAGTTTATCCCGTATTACGCAATCCTGCCGCAATCCCTGCAATGGTTACCATCAACGCATGATCAACTGGTGTCTGCTCTTGTCCTTGTTCAAGGTATTGTCGACGACGGCGCATCAACTCTGCTTGTAATAGATGTAATGGCAGTAAATAGGTTTTGCGCACACGCATGGATTGATCAAAGTTGTCTTTATCACCTTTCAATGCAGATTCAGATTTGAGCTGTAGTAAAGTTTCTACCGCTTTGTCGAGTCGATCACGCAAGCTCTGCCCGAGTTCGATCAACGCAGGATCATCGGTCAGATGAGCCTCATAATATTGTGCAATACGTGGATCAGCCTTTGCCAAGACCATTTCCAACATGTCAATTAAGGTATTGAAATAAGGCCACTTTTCCAACATGGTGAGTAAGGTGTCTTTTTGCTGTGCATCAAGCGCATGTTCAATCGCAGCACCTGTACCAAGCCATGCAGGGAGCATCAAGCGAATTTGCGTCCATGCAAACACCCACGGAATTGCACGTAAAGACTCAATGCCACCACCGACTTTACGCTTCGCAGGACGTGAGCCCAGCGGTAACATTTGTAGTTCTAACTCTGGTGTCACAGTACGCAAATAACGGACAAAATCAGGATGTTCACGCACTGTTTTACGATACAGTTGTACCGACTCTGCGGTCATCGTGTGCATTAAATCTCGCCAAGCAGGCTCAGGCTTTGGCGGTGGCAGTAAGGTCGCCTTGAGGGTAGCAGCACAATAAATTTCTAAATTCTGAATGGCGATTGGCTCTAAACCAAATTTAAAACGGATCATCTCGCCCTGTTCGGTGACACGAATTGCACCTTTGATCGAACCTGGTGGCTGTGCATAGAGGGCTTGATGCGTTGGCGCACCGCCTCGACTGATTGAACCACCACGACCGTGAAATAAGGTCAATTGAATGCCGTGCTTTTGCGCAACGTCTGTGAGCTGTTCCTGTGCACGGTATTGCGCCCAATTTGCCGACATAAAGCCTGCATCTTTGGCAGAATCAGAATAGCCAATCATCACCTCATGTTTGCCTTGAATGCGCTGTTTGTACCACGGAATATTCAGTAATTGATCAATACTTGATGCGGCTCGATCGAGGTCATCTAAGGTTTCAAACAGTGGCACAACACGTAGCGGTTTCGTCACACCTGCTTCTTTTTGCAACAACATCACAGCGAGCACATCACTCGGATATTCCGCCATCGAAATGATATATGCGCCAAGTGACTCATGAGGTTGTTGTGCTAACATTTTCACTGTGGCTAAGACTTCTTGCACCTCATCATTGTCGAGCGCATCGTCGTCGCTCAGTTCAAGCTGATGCGGTAATAATGGACGTTTATTGGCAAGTTCCTGTATCAGCCAAGTTTGTTTGGCTTGTTCGCTCCATGTAGAAAATTCACCTAAACCAAGAAAAGCGGTAATCGCACTCACAGCTTGACGATGACGAGTCGATTCTTGGCGAATGTCTAACTTTAACAGTTCAATACCAAAACAATTGGCACGTCGAATCACATCGAGGAGCAAGCCATCGGCAATATTTTGCATTTTGCTGTTTACAAGCGATTGATAGCAGTCGTGTAAAGGCTCAAGTAACTCAGATGTAGACTGCAAAACGCCTGAATCATCTAAATTGCTTTGTCCATGTAGTCGTGCATCTAACCATTTCAAGGTCAATTGCAAGCGATCTCGCAAATCACGTAAGCGTTCACGATACGGCTCAACATGGTGATTGACTTTCTCTGCAAACTCCTCCGTGCATTGTTGCATGGAGAGCTCCCAACGCAGATTTTCAATATCTTTTAAAAATAAATCTGCTGCTTTCCAACGTGAAAGTAACAGCACTTCTTCAGTGACTTTGTGCGTGACATTTGGATTGCCATCACGATCGCCACCCATCCATGAAGCAAAGCGAATCGGTGCACTATCGAGTGGCAAACGCTCTCCACAGTGCTTCAATACCAACTGGTCAAGTTCACGGATAAATTTCGGTACAGCCGTCCAAAGGGTTTGTTCAATGGTGGTAAATCCCCATTTCGCTTCATCGACAGGTGTAGGGCGCTTCTGACGAATTTCATCGGTCTGCCAAGCAGCGGTGATTTCTTGTTGTAATTCAGATTCGAGCTGTGCTTGCTCAATCGGCGTGAGTTTGCGTTGATCGAGTTCTGCAAGACAACGGCTAATATCATCATATTTCTGAATCAGCGTGCGTCGGCTGACTTCAGTTGGATGTGCTGTCAATACCAGTTCAATATGCAAATTACAGATGCTGTCAAATAGCGTTTGCTTATTAATATTTTCAGATTGAGTGAGTTTAAAAAGTTGCTGTAAGACGTTGCTTTGATTGAGCATATCGCCATCTAAATCAAATTGATTACGACGACGCTGACGCACACCATGATACTGCTCAGCGATATTGGCAAAGTTGAGAAAATGAGTAAAAGCACGGCTCAATGGGAGTGCGTCTTCATCACTTAAATGTTGTAAAAAATCTTCAAGCTCTTGCTGAGCTTGCGCATCGCCATCTCGTGCGCCTTTGGCATATTTGCGAATATGTTCGACCTGATCATAGAGTGTCTGTCCGACGTGTTGTTTTAATGTATCACCCAAATAAGTTCCCAGTATACGCACATCATCTCGTAGTTCAACATCGATTTCGGATTGACTCATGATCTTGATAGCTCCTTAAAAACTTGGTAAAAATCTTAACAACTGCTTTGCTTTAATGTACTTGTTTCAATTTATCTGATTTAGTCTACTCGCTTTAGCGATCTTGCCACAAATCTGTCCTGCTAAAGTCTGATATAGATTGTATGTAAACGTGTACGATGTGAAATAAACTTTATAAGTGACTTTAATTTATGCGTTTTATGAAGCAAAAAGCGTGACATTTTTAAGCGTTGGATAGTGAATTCTAACGTACAGGATAGACTTTAAAAAAAATCGTCAATTGTTTATTTACTTTGGCTTGGATTTGCGCAAGATTCGGCACTGAATCAATGCCCCACAATACTCGATCATGATGCACATCGGTCATTAGACTGCAAAACAAATCAATGGCAAGGGATTCATCATCCATTTCGATCAATTGCTGTTGTTGAAATTGTTGAAATAACGAGAGTAAGTTCGTACGAGTTTGTTGTGGACCCGCATTATAAAATAAGGTCACTAATTCAGGGGCTTGGCTCGCTAGACTGGTCATCAGCTGATGCAGTTTGATCGCTTCTTCACTATAAAGCATCTTTAAAAATGCCACTGCCAAATCATTCAAATGCGCTTCGACCGACTTGTTTGTATCAAGCTGATAATAATGCTTTGGCAATCGCTGATCGCAAACCATCGCAATGGCTGCACCAAATAAATGCGCTTTATCTTGAAAATGATTGTACACCGTGAGCTTCGATACGCCTGCTTGTTTAGCAATGCTATCCATGCTTGTACCTTCATAGCCAGTGCTTAAGAAGCTTTGCGTCGCAGCTTCCAAAATGGCTTGGCGCTTTTTCAAATCTTTTGGACGACCAACTTGAGGTTGCATGTTGAACATTTCTCAAAGACAGCGAAAACAAAATCAGAGATTTAACAAGCGGAAGTCAGTTACATAATTGACTGTACAGCCATAAAAAAATCTCTAGCTTACAATAGCAACAATTATTATACTCTATAGTATATAAATTGCGAAGCATTGTGATAAAACATCGCTCGCATGAAATCGCAAAAGCGTGGATCGACGCGGAATAAAGAGTGCAAAACATGAATAAACGACAGCATTTTGGGGTTTGGACAACGACCAGTATTGCAGTATTGCTCAGCTTGGTCATGGTAGGGTGTAGCAAACAAGAGCAAGCGCCAGAACAGGTGAAAATCGTCATGGTGACTCAGCCCAAAACCAGTAGCCAACAGCTACATAGCTACGCTGGCGAAGTCCAAGCGCGTCAACAAACTAATCTTGCATTTCGTGTTGGCGGTCAAATTGTTGAAAGATCAGTCGATATCGGTGATCGTGTCCGAGTGGGGCAGGTGCTGGCACGATTGGATGTCAAAGATGCCAACCTTGAACTGAACGCAGCTCGTGCACAGCTTGAACAAGCACAAGCTGCACATGCTACGGCACAGACTGAACTTAAACGATTTCAGCAACTTTTACCTGACAATGCGGTCAGTCGCTCGCAATATGACAGTGTTGAAAATCAATATAAATCGGCGCAGTCGAGCTTAAAACAAGCCCAATCCAACTATGCCATGGCACAAAACCAAAGCCAATACAATCAACTTCGTGCTAACAAAAATGGCGTGATTACCAGCCGTGAGATTGAAGTTGGGCAAGTGGTTGCAGCTGGTCAGACAGCGTATCAACTTGCTTTGGACGGTGAGCGTGAAGTGCTGATCGGTGTTGCAGAAAATGCGGTGCGTGATTTGCGTGTCGGTCAATCGGCAACGGTGAGCCTATGGTCTGCACCTGATCAACGCTTTGATGGGTATGTGCGTGAGATTGCGCCTGCGGCAGATCAAAGTCGTACTTTCCAAGTCAAAGTTGCACTACGAGATCGAAACCAAGCGATACAGCTTGGACAAAGTGCACGTGTCTATTTCCAAACTGCAACAGATGCTCAGCTGAGTATTCCGTTATCGAGTGTTTCTGCGATTGATGAAAAGCCGTATGTGTGGGTGGTCAATCCAAATCAAACTTTGAAACGGACGTGGGTGCAACTAGGCGAATATAAACATGACCGTGTCCCAGTCATGGCGGGTCTAGAGCCTGATCAATGGGTCGTGGTTGGTGGTGTGCATTTGCTCCGTGAGAAACAAAAAGTACGTCTAGTGGATGTCAATAACAGACCAGTTTCTCTTCAAGACAATACAACACAGCAAAGCAATAATCAGACACAAACTAGCCCAATTCAGAAAGCATCAGCTTCGACTCAAAAAACCGCATCGGAGGGTTAAATCATGTCGTTTAATCTTTCAGAGTGGGCACTGAAAAATAAAGGCTTAGTGCTTTATTTTATGGTGCTTTTAGCGGTTTTGGGTTTTATTTCTTATTCCAATCTATCGCAAAGTGAAGACCCACCGTTTACCTTTAAGGTGATGGTGGTGCAGACCTATTGGCCAGGTGCAACGGCAGAAGAAGTCTCTTTACAGGTCACTGATCGTATTGAAAAAACCCTGATGGAAACAGGCAAATATGAACGTATCACGGCGTATTCTCGTCCTGGTGAGTCGATGGTGACTTTTGTTGCTAAGGATTCCATGCGTTCGGCGCAGATCCCTGACGTATGGTATGACGTGCGCAAAAAAGTCGGTGATATGAAACATGAATTACCGCAAGGCGTACAAGGACCTTTTTTCAATGATGAGTTCGGTGATACCTTTGGCAATATCTATGTGCTGACTGGTGCAGACTATAACTATGGCGTCTTAAAAGAATATGCAGATCGCTTACAACTCCAGTTACAACGTGTTGCTGATGTCGGCAAAGTTGAATTGGTTGGCTTGCAAGATGAAAAAATTTGGGTAGAAATTTCCAATACCAAAGTGGTGAATTTGGGCATTCCGCCCAATGAGATTCAGCAGGCGCTTAGTGCACAAAATAGTGTCAGTTCCACAGGATATTTTGAAACGGGTTCGGATCGCATCCAGCTTCGGGTGAGCGGTGAAATCAATTCGGTGGATGAGCTACGTGAAATGCCGCTTTTGGTGGGTGATCGCACCATTAAGCTTGGCGATGTCGCAGAAGTCTATCGTGGCTTTAGTGAGCCTGCGCAACCTCGAATGCGTTTCATGGGTGAGAACGGTATTGGTATTGCGGTTTCGATGCGTAAAGGTGGAGATATTCTTGCTCTCGGTGAAAATCTTGAAGCGGAATTTGCTCGCTTGCAAGATACTTTGCCAGTCGGAATGAGCCTGAGCAAAGTATCAGATCAACCTGTTGCGGTTAAGCGTAGTGTCAATGAGTTTATGAAAGTGCTTGCTGAAGCAGTGATTATCGTTTTGCTTGTGAGCTTCTTCTCTCTAGGCTTTCGTACTGGTTTGGTGGTGGCATTTTCCATTCCGCTGGTCTTGGCGATGACCTTTGCAGGGATGAATATGTTCGATGTGGGATTGCATAAAATCTCACTCGGTGCATTGATTCTAGCGCTCGGGCTTTTGGTCGATGATGCCATTATCGCTGTGGAAATGATGGCGATTAAAATGGAGCAGGGCTATAGTCGGCTCAAAGCCGCAGGCTATGCGTGGACGAGTACCGCTTTCCCAATGTTGACAGGGACATTGATTACTGCGGCAGGGTTCTTGCCAATTGCGACTGCGCAATCTGGAACAGGTGAATATACCCGTTCGATCTTCCAAGTGGTGACCATTGCATTAGTGGTGTCATGGGTTGCAGCGGTGGTTTTTGTGCCTTATCTCGGTGCGAAACTACTGCCTGATTTTCAGAATATGCGTCAACAAGCGCCTTGGTATCAACGTCTTTGGGCAAAATTACGTAAACAACCTGCACCTCAGGCCCCTTCACATCATGATCAGCATAATGCGCATCACGATCCTTACCAAACCAAGTTTTACCAACGCTTTCGTCAGATGGTGAATGCCTGTGTGCAATATCGTAAAACCGTGATTGTTGCGACGATATTAGTCTTTGTTGGTTCATTGGCATTGTTTAAAACCGTACCACAGCAGTTCTTCCCGCCATCTAACCGAGCAGAAATTTTGATTGATCTCAAGCTTGAAGAAGGTGCGTCACTCAAAGCGACAGAACAAGCAGTACAAAAAGTTGAACAATTCTTAAAGACTCAAGACGGTATTGATAACTATGTGGCCTATGTCGGTACAGGCTCGCCACGTTTTTATCTACCACTTGATCAACAGCTGCCACAAGCCAGCTTTGCACAGTTTGTAGTCCTTGCATCGACCTTGGAAGAGCGCAATGAAATTCGTCAAAATCTAGATCAGAAATTGCGTGAAATCCTACCGCAAGTCCGTACACGTGTGTCTTTGCTTGAGAATGGCCCTCCTGTTGGCTATCCAGTGCAATATCGTGTGTCAGGTGAAGATGTCGGTGAAGTGCGGAAGTGGGCACAACAACTTGCGTCAACTTTAGGTGAACAAGCAGATGTCACCAATGTACACCTTGATTGGGGCGAACCAAGTAAAATCATTTATCTCAATGTTGATCAAGATCGTGCACGTCAGATGGGTGTGAGTAGCCAAAACTTGGCAAACTTCTTGAGCAGTTCATTGACAGGCAGTGTCATCGACCAATATCGTGAAAAACGTGAATTGATCGAAATCCGTATGCGTGGCGAAGCCGATGAGCGTATTGATGTCGGCGCATTGGCAAGCCTTGCCGTACCAACCAACAATGGTGGTAGTGTGCCACTGGCGCAGATTGCCAAAATCGAATATCGCTTTGAAGATGGGTTGATTTGGCATCGTAATCGCTTGCCAACCATCACCGTGCGTGCAGATATGCGTACCGAAAAACAACCTGCCACTTTCATTGCTGAAATGATGGAGAAAGTTGATGCGCTTCGTCAGCAAGTGCCAAATGGCTACTTAATCGAAGTCGGTGGTACAGTCGAAGAGTCGGCTCGTGGTCAACAATCTGTAAATGCAGGCATGCCATTGTTCTTAGCCGTGGTCTTTACACTATTGATGCTGCAGTTGAAGAGTATTTCTCGTTCAATTATCGTATTGCTTACAGCACCTTTAGGCATTATCGGGGTGACGGTATTCTTATTGCTATTTGGCAAGCCATTTGGTTTTGTGGCGATGCTCGGGACGATTGCACTATCAGGCATGATCATGCGCAACTCATTGATATTGATTGATCAAATCGAGCAAGATATTGCTGCGGGCGCAGACCGTTGGACGGCGATTATCGAATCGACCGTGCGACGCTTCCGTCCGATTATCTTGACCGCACTGGCTGCAGTGTTGGCGATGATTCCACTTTCTAGAAGTATCTTCTTTGGACCGATGGCGGTGGCGATTATGGGCGGTTTGATTGCAGCAACTGTACTGACGCTTTTCTTCTTGCCTGCGGTTTATGCAGCGTGGTTCAAAGTCAAGAAAGAGGAACGCGTCGAACATAGGACGTAGTATGCAAAAACTGCTATCTTCTCTTGCGGATTTGTAGTATTTTTGCAAGAGATTCAAGTCTGTTAAGGTTTCATTAACGCTCGTTTAATGTCCTTTTCAGACGCCGTAGAGCATTCTGTACAAAGAGGTACGGATTAGAAATAACGCTCGGATATTGAGGTAGAGATGGTTCAGGCACAGCAAAAAAAACAGCAAAAGCAAATACTTCTTGCTTATGTGATGATGTTTCTGAGCCTGTTTACTTTAGTGCCTATTTTATTGAGTTATTGGTTGGCAGCGCGTTTGACACATGTCGATGATATTGAAGTTTGGCTCAATGCACATGCGCTGTGGATCGTGAGAACTTTGCTGATTTTTATATGCATTTCAGTATTTGCGGCGCTTTGGTTTATTCCTTTATATTTCTTTGTATGGAATCAGCATACGTGGGTCACGGCTTGCACCATTGCAGGGGTGATTTTTTCCATTGTAGCGTGGCTATATTTACTGAATTCTTGGCTTAAAGGCTTTATTAAATTTTTTCAACGTAAATCAGTATATTGATCTTACAGTGATGTCATAAAAAATAATCTATTGATGTTCTTCTTTCTGTACCATTCTTCAAAAAAATTGCGAAACCACTTGTAAAAAAAATCAATCGCCCCAATGATTAGCGCATTCGAATTGTAATTATTTTTTCCGTATCAGCTTTATCAAACTATTTAGATATTGCTTTTCAGAATAACACGTGAGGAGTACCGCTATTCATGGCAAAGCGTGACTATTATGAGGTTTTAGGTGTTGCTAAAACCGCTAGTGATGATGAAATCAAAAAAGCTTACCGCAAGCTGGCAATGAAATACCATCCAGACCGCAATCCTGATAATGCTGAAGCAGAAGAAAAATTTAAAGAAGCAACCGAAGCCTACGAAGTGTTATCGGATGGTGAAAAGCGTAGCATGTATGACCGTATGGGACATAGTGCTTTCGAAGGTGGCGGTGGTGGCTTCGGCGGTGGCGGTTTTAGTGCCGAAGATATTTTTAGCCAGTTTGGTGATATTTTTGGTGGTGCATTCGGTGGCGGTGGGCGTGGCGGTCAACGTCAACGCCGTGGTTCAGATTTACGCTATGTGATGGAACTTAGCCTTGAAGAAGCGATCAAAGGCGTGAAGAAAACCATTACGTTCTCAGCACCTGCGCCATGTAATACGTGCGATGGTAAAGGCGCCAAGAATCCGAATGATGTCGAAACCTGTAAGACCTGTCACGGTGCGGGTCAAGTGCGCATGCAACAAGGTTTCTTTGCAGTTCAGCAGACGTGTAGCACCTGTCGTGGTACAGGAAAAACCATTAAGAACCCATGTAACACCTGTCATGGTAGCGGTATCCAAGATCGTCAACAGACATTAGAAGTGACCATCCCAGCGGGTGTGGACAATGGCGATCGTGTCCGTCTGACAGGCAAGGGCGAAGCGATGCGTGATGGTCAGTCAGGCGACTTGTACGTTGAGGTAGTGGTGCGTGAGCATGAGATTTTCCAACGTGATGGTGCAGACCTTTACATGGATGTCCCTGTAAGTATTGCCGATGCAGCTTTGGGTAAAGAAATTCAAATCCCGACCTTAGATAGTCGAGTGAGTTTAAAAATTCCAGAAGGCACGCAAACAGGCAAAATGTTCCGTCTACGTGGCAAAGGTGTAAAACCTGTACGTAGCACTATGGTTGGTGACTTGCTGTGTCGTGTTGTGGTGGAAACCCCAACCAATCTTAATGAAAAGCAACGTGAATTGCTCCGTGAGTTTCAGCAGACTTTAGGTGACAACAATCTTCATAGCGAAACCAAGAAAAAGAAAGGTTTCTTTGATAAGGTATCAGACTTATTTGACTAATTAATTGATATTAGATCGATTTTTAGGTTTTAAAATGCTTGCCATGTGCAGGCATTTTTTATGCAAGTTTATATGGCATTTGTGAAGCATGCTGAAATTCAAGATAAAAATCACTGATGTATAGGATTTCGCCTTCTCATGGGGCAAAGTTTTGTTATAGTAAAGCACAAATTTTTCGCTAGATTTTGATTCGAGGCAATTATGGCAAATTCACCACGTATAGGCATTCTCGGTGCAGGTGGTCGCATGGGGCGTACCTTAATTCAAGCGGTTCAACAGGCAGGCTATCAACTTGCCGCAGCGGTTGAGCGCCCTGAAAGTAGCTTGGTCGGAACGGATGCGGGTGAGTTGGCAGGTGTAGGTGCGCTCGGTGTTAAAGTGGTCGGCAGCATCGAAGAAGCCTTACCACAATGCGATGTGGTGATTGACTTTACCGTGCCTGCTGCAACAGAGCAGCATTTGCAAGCCTGTCAGAAAGCCAATGTGGCGATGGTCATTGGCACAACAGGTTTTAATGACGCACAAAAAGCCTTGCTTGATGAAACATCGAAATCAATTCCTGTGGTCTATGCTGCGAACTATTCAGTCGGTGTCAATGTGTCGATCAAACTGCTCGAGCTTGCGGCAAAAGCCTTTGGCGATACGGTCGATATCGAAGTGGTTGAAGCACATCACCGTCACAAAGTCGATGCACCATCTGGTACAGCATTGATGATGGGTGAAGCCGTTGCCGGTGCACTTGGACGTGATCTCAAAGAAGTTGCAGTCTATGGTCGGGAAGGCATCACAGGTGCACGTGATCGTCAAACCATTGGTTTTGAAACCATTCGTGGTGGTGATATCGTGGGTGAGCATAATGTGATGTTCATTGGTGAAGGTGAGCGATTGGAAATCAAACACATGGCAACCAGTCGGATGAACTTCGCTGGCGGTGCTGTTCGTGCAGCGGCATGGGTGATTGGCAAGTCTGCGACACGCTATGACATGCTTGATGTGCTCGATTTAAAATAGTTCATAATTTCTCCATTTAGCGTGCCATTGATACGTTTTGCAATAAAGTTGTGGTGTGCTTTAACAGAAATGTAGCGGACAAATTCAGGTGGTTTCACTATACTGATCTTCTGAAAATGGTATGTTGAAATCATCTGCATCTAAAGTGTTGTGAAACATTTGCAGAATGAGATTGAAAACAAAAATATTGCACAGCGAAAATATTATTAAATTGGATCACAAGGATATGTTAAAACACCTCAATGCAATTCTCATGTTGCTGTTTATCAGTAGTATGTTGATCAGCACAGCAACCCATGCCAAAAGCAAAGAACGACTCGGTATAAACAAGCAAGGTATTAAAGTTTGGACATATCAAACCAAAGATAATCCAATGCTCGAATATCGTGCGGAAACTGTCTTAGATACGACTCTAGAAAATGCAACAGGTTTGATCTTGGATGTTGAACGTGGCAAAAAGTTGGTGCCATATATGTCTGATATTCAAGTGATTGAGCGTGATGATAAGGCGGGTGAATTTATTATTTATTGCCGAATGGATTTTCCATTTCCGCTGAACGATCGTGACTTAGTCATTCAAGGCAATTACCGCAAAGACAATAATGGTCGCATTATCATTAAGAATAAAGCGATCAACGATCCGCGAGTACCCATTAAGAACAATGTGATCCGCATTACCCATTATGAAGGCGACTGGATCGTGACCAAGCTGAGTGCCAAACAAGTCAAAGTGACCACATCAGGTTTTGCTGATCCTGCGGGTGCGATTCCAACCAGTTTTGTCAACACCTTTGTCGAACAGCAACCCTATCAGATGTTGCAACGCATGAAAGACCAAGTCAAAGCGGTTAATTACACCTTAAAAGACTTACCTTCAGTTTTAAAATAACCTGTCTTGAAATAGTCCAAACAGACGTGTTGCGCTGTGTAATGTATCGGGTAGTATCTACACTCCGTGTTAAACTTTACGGTTTGCAACGGAAAAATGGCACTAAATCGGCTATTTTATTGGTGATTCCGCATTGCATAGCAGAGAAGCGCACATGAACACGATTGCACAATATCCGTTGTATCTTGCCAACAAAGCCGTAAACACAAGTCAACGTTTGGATGTCGATGATAAATATTCTCAGCAAGTTTTTGCCCAAGTGAGCCTTGCGGATGAAAGTTTAGTTGAACAGGCGATTGCTGCCGCAGTTCAAGCCGAGTCGGCAATGGCAAAATTGAAGCCATTTCAAAAACAAGCGATTCTTTTACATTGTGTTGAACAGTTTAAAAAACGTCGTGAAGAGCTGACAGAAGTTTTGATTCTTGAAGGTGGCAAACCACGAAAAGCCGCTCAAGGCGAAGTTGAACGTCTGATTAATACCTTTCAATTAGCTGCAGATGCCACGACACAACTGGCCCAAGGTGATGTCATGCCATTGGCAGTGACGCCTGCTTCGGCACACTATCGAGGTATGGTGCAACATGTACCGATTGGTGCGTTGGCATTAATTAGTCCGTTTAATTTTCCATTGAATTTGACCGCACACAAGATTGCGCCTGCGATCGTGGCGGGCTGTCCATTTGTGCTGAAACCCGCAAGCCTTACACCGATTAGCGCCTTGATTATTGGCGAGATTCTCGCAGAAACGGATTTGCCTGAAGGCGCATTTTCGATCTTGCCAAGCACTCGTGATGCCGCTGATCAGCTGGTGACCGATGACCGCTTAAAGCTGCTCAGTTTCACAGGCTCAGATCAAGTTGGCTGGGATATGAAAGCCCGTGCAGGACGTAAAAAAGTCACACTTGAACTGGGTGGTAATGCAGCGGTGATGATTGAGCCTGATATAGTCATTGATGATGCATTGATTGATCGTCTGATCACTGGTGGTTATGCACACGCAGGGCAGGTCTGTATTAGTGTGCAACGTGTGTTAATTCATCAAGATATTTATGCAGAACTAAAAAATAAACTGGTTGAAAAGCTTCGCAATATCAAAGCACAAGATCCAAAGCAAGATGACACCATCGTTGGGCCAATGATTAAGCACAAAGAAGCAGAGCGCTTAAAACAGTGGTTGGATGAAGCAACTGGCAAAGGTGCGACATTGCTTTTAGGTGGTTCTCTGGATGGTGTGTTGTTTGAGCCGTCGTTATTAGAAGGGGTGAGTCCTGACTGTCAGATTTATAAAGACGAAGCGTTTGGACCAGTGATGATTTTGGAGTCATATTCAGATTTCACAGCGGGCATTGAAAAAATCAATTCAAGCCGATTTGGTCTACAAGCTGGTGTTTATACACAAAATTTAAATAAAATGATGCAGGCATGGGATGAGCTTCATGTAGGCGGTGTGATCATTAATGATGTGCCGACTTTCCGTGTCGACAATATGCCCTATGGTGGTGTCAAAGACTCTGGGCTTGGACGTGAAGGCATTCAATCCGCCATTGCAGATATGCAAGAGCCACGTTTATTGGTCATCAAACAACCCAATTAATCAAAACAAGTTAATCAGAAATTGAAGGAAAAACGGTCATCTTAGTTTTGAGCTTCAAATTCAGTTAAACTAATGACATAGAGTAAATTAGGAACAATCTATGAAAAGTTGGAAGCAACTCAGTACCGCATTGATGGTTTCAGGATCAATCAGCGGCTTCGTGCTACTCAGTGCGACTGCACAAGCAGATATGCTCGGTGTATACGGCAGTGTTGATTATTGGAATCTGCAAGGTGAGTATAACAAAGCACCTCAAGATACAAGTTTAAGAAGCGCAGATAGCTTGTCGCTAGATGACAAAGGGCAAGCCCAAGTTTCATTGGCTTTTGAGCATCCAGTACCATTGATTCCAAACGGAAAAATCCGCTATACAGGGATTGACGTCGATACCGAAGAACAGAACCTTGCAGGTGATGCGCTGTATAATATTGATTTGGATTCAACGGATTTCATTTTGTATTATGAAATTTTAGACAATATCGTCAGCGTCGATGTGGGTGTGGCTGCGAAGCAACTTGAAGGTGATGTGACCTATAACCGTACCGTAGGTGCAGATAAGGTTGAGATTAGTGAAACTGCGCCGATGCTCTATGCATCAGCAGGCGGGAAACTACCATTTACAGGATTGAGTGCAAAGGCTGAGGTGCTTGCAACCAACTATGATGATACGCAAATCACTGATGCATCAGCAGAAATTAAATATAACTTTGTTGAAAATCTATTAATCGATCTTGGTGCGAAAGCAGGCTATCGTATCTTGAATATTGAGCTCGATGATCAAGATGGTTTTGATACAAAGTTTGATTTTGATGGACCTTATATCGGCTTAGAAGCACATTTTTAATTTAATGGTTTAAAATTAAGATGTTTCAATTCAACTTGTAAGCCAAGATATAATAAAAATGGATGCCTTAGCATCCATTTTTATTTTTACGACTTGGTATTTTAATATTACGTTCCACGTGAAACATTCAAGATCGCTTTTAGAATCGTTGCAAAATTATAATGTATTCCAAAATTGACGGAATGATTTTGCGGTATTGATCCAATGCTGTTTGGCAGATTGATGAATCGTCGTCATATTGATAAAGCCGTGTGGCTGATCTGCGATATTCACAAAATGGGTTTTTACCCCTGCATGTTTGAGCTTTTGTGAATACAGCTCGCCTTCGTCATGTAACACATCAAACTCAGCTGTCATCACGTATGCAGGTGCTAGGCCTTCGAGTTTACCAAATAGCGGTGAGATAATCGGATCATCAAGTTCAACTTCGTGTCGATCAGGATAAAATGCAGTGACATGATCGATATCTTCACCAGTCAGCACTAAGCCATCTTTATATTTGTAGAATGAAGAATAACGACTTTTAAAGTCAACCGCAGGGTAGATGAGCAGCTGTGATTGTGGTGCAAATGGTTGATTTTTAGTGACTTGTGCGACCACTGCACTAATATTTCCACCTGCGCTGTCACCTGCTATGGCGATACGATTCGGTGCAATGTTAAATTCTTTTTGATGTTCAAAAGCCCACTCTAGTGCCTCAACACAGCATTTGATCATCTGCTGTGGTGAATGCTCTGGAGCAAGCGGATAATCGATGCTCAGCACTTGTACATTGGCGTGTTTTGCTAGCAGTCGACAAGCCTCATCATGCGTATTTAATCCGCCAACCACAAAACCACCGCCATGATAGAACACGATCATCGGCAAAGTTTGTTTTGGATTAGGGTGATAATGTCGAGCTGGTGTCATGCCCGAATCAAGTGGTAAATGTAAATCTTTGACCTGGGCGATTTTGGTTGGGTTGCTTTGAAACGCAGTCATTTGATCGAGAAAAAGTTTTCGACTTTTTTGATAATCTGCTTTGACAAAACCCGAGTGTCCTTGTTTGTGCTGTACCGCTAAAATACATTGATAAAACGGATGAAGTGCTGCAAATGGATAATGATAACCAAGCATACGGGCAAGTCTGCGTTGAACGGGTTTAGGTGCACGGTCAATGGCTTTGGCACTGTGTCCTTGCGTTTTTAGCATGAGCTTTTGCAGATCAAATAGCTTACTCATAATTACTCCATATTGCTGTTTTTCTTGTCATAAAATAGCTGTGCTCTACACTGTTTATCCATAGTTGCACAGTTCGGTAAATCTCGTTGCACAAGGCACGTCGATTCTATACAGAGCATCGCATATTGCGCTTTAAGCTTGAGATAAAGTCAATACAATAACTTGAAAACTTGCATTGTCAAGTTTAAGTTTTATGAATTGATGAATAAAAATAGGAGGAATGACCATGTATAAGATCGTTTTGGTATCATTGGTCACTGCAATCTCAGCAGTAGGTTGTGTGGTTGCACCAACTGATTATGAACGCTATCCACGGTCAGGCGGAGTATATGGATATCCAGATCGCTACCCTGATGGGCGTTATGACAACCGTAGAGAATATGAGCGCCAACGTCAGTATGAAATAGATCGAGCTCGTCAGCGTCAGATTGAATATCTAGAGCGTCAAGAGCGTCTTGAACGAGAGCGTGACCGTAAAAAGCATTATGAACAACAACGCCAACGTGCTGAGTGGGAACGTAAACATCGGGAACAACAGGCTCGTGAAGAACGTGCAAGACAAGATAAAGCACGTTTAGAACGTGAACGCCGAGATCGTCTTGAAGCACAGCGCAAAGCGCAAGCAGAGAAAAAGCGTTATCAAGAGCAACGTGAACGTGCAGAGCGAGAGCGTAAAGCACGAGAAAAAGCGAAGCATGAACATGAGCGCAAAGAACGTCTTGAACGACAACGTGATCAAGCACGTGACAAAGCGGAAGAGCAACGCAAACGGTTGATCGAAGCGAAAGAACGGGCGGATAGAGCACGATTTGAACGAATCCACCGATAAGCTACGGTGAATCATTTGAAAAAATATTTGGTGCTAGTTTATTGAAATTAAATTAAAAAAATGATTGTTGCATAAAACTTAATCGACAATCATACCCTGAATATTAAAAAAAATCTCGCAATTATGATAATCTGCGGCATTTTTTACAGTATGCTACTGATGAAGCATCGAAGGTATAAGGGGATTTCTGTGGCCAAACAACGTGAAAGTCAGCGTGAAAATTGGTCTGCCCGATCGGGATTTATATTAGCTGCCATTGGATCGGCGGTTGGATTGGGTAATATTTGGCGCTTTCCATATGTAACATATGAAAATGGTGGTGGTGCATTTTTGGTACCGTACCTGATTGCGCTATTCACAGCGGGTTTACCACTTTTGTTCTTAGACTATGCCATCGGGCATAAATATCGTGGCGCACCGCCAACTGCCTATAAAAAAGTGTTTAAACCGATGGAATCTGTCGGTTGGTGGCAGGTTATGGTGACACTGGCGATCGGTGTGTATTACGCCAGCGTTTTGTCATGGGCGGGGAGTTATATTTTCCTGTCATGGGGGCAGAAGTGGGGTGAGGATACAGAAGCATTTTTCTTCAATACCTATTTGCAAACAGGTGAAGGTTTAGCACTCGGCTTTGTACCGCATTTATTTTTAGGGTTGCTTATTATTTGGGCAGTGACCATGTTCATCCTCTATGGTGGTATCAAAAAAGGGGTAGAGGTTGCCAATAAAATCTTTATTCCATTATTGATTGTGTTATTTACCATTTTGGTGATCCAAGCGTTACGTTTGCCTGGTGCAACGGTTGGCTTGAATGCGTTATTTACACCAGACTGGGCGGCGATGGCGAATTATAAAGTATGGCTTGCAGCATATGGGCACATCTTCTTCTCTCTTTCTGTCGGTTTTGGCATCATGCTGACCTATGCATCTTATTTAAAACCAAAATCCAATGTTGCGGGATCGGGCGTCGTGGTCGGACTTGCCAACTCGTCGTTTGAACTTCTTGCAGGGATTGGTGTATTTGCGGCGCTTGGCTTTATGGCGCAAAGCGCAGGCGTTGACTTTAAAGAAGTGGTCAGTGGCGGGATTGGTTTGGCATTTATTGCCTTTCCAAAGTTGATTTCAAGTCTTGGCGCTGGTGCAGATTTATTCGGCTTCTTGTTCTTTACATCACTCGTTGTTGCAGGGATCACCTCAATGGTAAGTATCTTGCAAGTGCCGATCAGTGCGTTTCAAGATAAGCTAGGCTGGTCACGCAAAAAGTCTGTGACAATCATTGCAGGCGGTTCGGCAGTGATTTCAATTCTGCTGTTCTCAACACATAGTGCCATCAAGTTTGTCGATATTATTGATCACTTTGCCAATAATATCGGTATCGTCTTTGGTGCATTGATGTCGATCGTGATGATCACTTGGTTTAAACGTTCGAAATTGCCTGAGCTTGAGCAACATATCAATGCGATCTCAAGTATTCAACTGGGTCAAGGCTGGCGCTTTATGTTGACTGTGGTGACACCATTGACGCTTTTAGTTGCATTTGTATTGTCACTGATTGCGTTGATCACGACGGGTTATGGTGATTATCCAGTATTTATGCAACTCATCTTTGGTTGGGGTATCGTGCTGATGTTTATACTCGGTGCGCTTGCGCTTAGCCGATTGAAAGATCGTCAATAAGGGAAAAGGAGAGCATATATGTCTAGTATTGCATTAATTATGATGATTATTTCAATCGTTGTGTTGTGGGGTGGATTGGCGATGGCAATGGTGCATTTGTCCAAACATCCTGATCCTGAAGACTAATTCATAAACAATGTTTAAAATTGATGATGAAAAGTCAAAGGATGAAGCGATAAGCATCATGAAAATTTCTTATCAAAGTTTTAAATGATAACGCTTATCACTTGTTGATAATTTAGGTTAGAATAAGCCGATCTTAGAGTCGGTCAGTCACTCATAATGTCAGATTTTTTCAATTCCAATGTATTGATCGCCTTTCTTGTCACGGTGTTGGCAAGCTTGGCGACCGTCGTTGGCGGTGCATTGGTATTATTTTTTAAACAGCCGAGCCCTCGGCTGCTTTCTTTTGGTCTAGCGTTTGCTGGCGGGGCGATGGTCTATGTATCGCTGACCGAGATTCTCACCAAATCTGTTGATTCATTCTCGCAATCGTATGATGAGCAAATTGGCTTTGCCTTTGGGACCTTTGCGTTCCTAGCGGGAATTCTAGTGGTCATTTTGTTGGATCGGTTTATACCGAATCCGCACGATGCCTTAGACCGTGCGCATTTAAGTGCTGAGAATGATACAGGGCTGTATCGTACGGGTTTACTGACTTTGTTTGCCATTACTGCACATAATTTTCCTGAAGGTTTGGCGACGTTCTTTGCCACTTTAGAAAATGCCACACTAGGCGTGCCTCTCGCCGCTGCGATTGCGATTCATAATATTCCAGAAGGCATTGCTATCGCTGTACCTGTCTATGCGGCAACGAAAAGCAAATCGAAGGCGCTCTTGGCGAGTTTTGTTTCAGGTCTTGCTGAGCCGATGGGTGCATTGATTGGCTATAGCATTCTTGCGCCTTTTATGAATCCAGTCGTTTTCGGTACCGTTTTTGGCTTGATTGCAGGGGTGATGGTGTTCTTGGCACTCGATGAGCTACTTCCCGCGGCGAAGCGTTACTCCAAAGGGCATGAAACGGTCTATGGTTTGGTCACAGGCATGTCGACGCTGGCGATTAGTCTTGTGCTATTTAAGTTTATGTAAAATCGTCAGGCAATAAAAAGCATCGTTCACTACGAACGATGCTTTTTGATTTTGAGCGATTGTATTTTAAGTTTTCGGCTTTTAAATCTTCTCAATCAAACAATAGTAGAAACCATCGCCACCACCTTGTTGTGGTAAAAGCTGACGACCATATTGTTGTGCAATCCCCCAATCGACATTAATTTCGATATGTTTTGCATCGGCATGTTGCGCGAAGAAATTTTGCATTTGCACTTCATTCTCTGCCTTTAAAATCGAACAAGTGATATAGAGCATTTGTCCGCCGACTTTGAGCTGCTGCCACATATTCTCTAAAATTTCAGTTTGGATCGCAGTGGTTTGTGCAATATCCGTCGATTGACGAAGTAGGCGAATATCAGGATGACGACGCAATACACCAATCGCTGTGCACGGTGCATCAATAATAATGCAATCAGCTTCGGTAGCATCCGATGATTCATTAATTTGCCATGAGGTTGCATCTGCACAAACCACATTCACTGGCTCTGCATGCTCTGATGAAGCGAGTTGAAGGCGGATGAGATTGTCATGTACACGTTGCAGTCGGCTTTCGACATTATCCAGTGCAATGAGTTGCTGTGGGCGATATTTTTCTAAAAGATGTGCTGTCTTGCCACCAGGTGCAGCGCAGGCATCGACTACGATTTTGCCATTCAGATTTGGTAACAGCGAAACGCAAAGCTGTGCATGTTCATCTTGTACCGAAAACCAACCTTTGTCATAACTCGGTAGGGCAGGAATACTGACGCTTTGCTCAAGGCGAATACCGACCTCTGAGATACTACTCGCACTCGCCTCGATCCCTGCAAGTTGCAGTTGTTTCAGATAGGCATCACGCCCAATCTGACGGTGATTCACTCGTAGAAATAAAGGTGCAGGCTGACGTAGAACTTGTGCAAGCTCGGGCAGTTGCTCCGCCCAATCTTTATTTAATCGTTTATACAACCAACTCGGTAAACCATGCGCTTGCTCAAGCTCGGTGGTGAGCTGTTCACGCTCACGAGTGGCACGGCGCAAGATGGCATTGATTACGCCACTCGCCGACTCAAAACCAAGCTGTTTAACCGCTTCAACGGTTTCAGAAATCGCTGCATGATCGGCGATGCGTGTATAAAACAGTTGATACAATCCCAAATAAATCGCCACTTCAAGCTGTGGATCGCTCAGTGGTTTATTCAGCATCGGTAGACTAATGCTTTTTAGTGCATACCAATGTCGGAGCACGCCAAAACTCAACTCATGCATCAAGCCACGATCTTTTTCTTCGACCAATTCAAAATACTTCTCTTGAATCTCAGATAGTGAACGACCTAGTTGTACTTGGGTTAATAGTCGAACCAGCTGGGCACGCAGATTTAAACGACTGCCAGTTTTTACACTGCTATTTTTTGCATCGCCACTTTTTACAGTATCTTGCGATTTATTCTGCTGTTTGGTTTGGCTTTGCGGTTTGGCATAGGTTTTATAAAAACTTGGTTTTGGACGCTGATTCATGAGAGGACTTGTCCAATGTTGAGTTTTTGAGTTTGCAGGATTTGCAGGCTATTTAACGCCTTGCCACCTGCCCATTGCAAACTGGTGAGACGAAGCACAGTTCCTGCGCCACAAGCAACGTCGATACCGTGTTTATCGATGCTGAGTATTTCACCATAGGTCTTGCTGTGCGATTGATTCGTCAGTTCAGCCGACCATACTCTTAAAGGCGGATTATTGGCATCAGTCTGACAGAAACACACTGGCCACGGATTAAAAGCACGAATTTGACGGTCGATAGTTTCTGCGGCTTGTGCCCAATCGATTTTTGCTTCGTTTTTGACGATCTTGTGCGCATAGTTGGTGAGTGACTCATCTTGCACTTCACGTTTGGCTTGATAGCTCTCTAAGGTGGAAATATCGGATAATACTTCACAAATCGCTTCTGCACCAAGTGTTGCTAGGCGATCATGCAAATGTGCAGACGTATCTGTTACAGTGATTTCCGTGCTGACTTTATACAGCATATCACCCGTATCCAAGCCTTTTGCCATCTGCATAATGGTCACCCCTGTTGACGCATCACCTGCAAGAATCGCTCGCTGAATCGGTGCTGCACCACGCCAACGAGGAAGCAATGAGGCATGGATATTTAAGCATCCGTATTTCGGCGTATCTAAAACCACTTGCGGTAGAATCAAACCATAGGCAGCCACCACCATCACGTCAGCATTTAACTCGGCAAGTGCTTGCTGTGCTTCGATGCCTGCATCTTCGCTACTTTTAAAATGTAAAGGCTGACGCACTGGTAAATTGTGCTCGAGCGCCAACGTTTTTACAGGAGAAGCCGTGAGCTTTTGCCCACGTCCCGCAGGACGGTCAGGCTGCGTATAGACCGCAACGATCTCATGATCAGTCTTGAGTAAAGCGGCTAGGGCTGCGGCAGCAAAATCAGGTGTGCCTGCAAAAATGATTTTCATGTGTATCCAAAAATGGGTAGGATAAGAAGTTGCTTTATTATAGCGAAAATGATGCAACTGATGGTCGCTAATCGTGAGGCTTGTACACAAATAGGTTTTAGAAAATAAAAAATCAAAATATGGGGGGAGTTATGGATGATCGAACGACTGCTTTAAAAAATCAAAATTACTATGCAGTGCTGAAGGAGCTGTCACCAAGAGGTAATCGTCATTTACTGTTTGGGTTCGGTTTTGTCATCTTGTTGATTTCGATCTTGTTGCCTTTGGAAAGTTATTCAGGATTTACCAATGTTGGTCAATCTGAGGTATTAACAATAAAGCATCGCATACTTTTTGATGTGCTCAATGGTTTAATTATTTTGGTGAATATTTATGCGATTATGATGTATAAATTGAAAGGCTTATCACCAACGCTGATGAGAAATATTGCGTTGTATTATCACGAAATAAAGCACAAGAAAAAGTTTAAAAGATCTTATATGTACATTTTTATGATGTACCTTGCACTATATTTTTCCATGTTTCTGTTCTTTATATTTTTCACTGCTGATGGCTCAATTAGTGGTTCTGGGCGAAGGAGCTTAGAGGGTTTTTATTACGGGTACATCTGTTTTTCTTTATTGTTTGCGTGTGCGGTGTATTACACATTTGCGAATTTTGCCATGGTAACCATGGCGATGTTTGCGTTGAGGAAATATGTGAAATAAAAGTGAGTAATTTTTTTTAAGGGAAAGCGATATCAAAATACACTGCTTTAAAACTAAGATGTAATGATTAACAACTTTCCATTATTCAAATCTTTAAAAAATGTTGTATAAAGCGGTATAGATTAACGATATTTTTGGTATTACCAATGGCAACAGAAAACGAGAAAGACTCCCCAACCATCGTCGTTGATGAGGATCATCCCGAACAGGAAAAATACGAGCTTCTCAAAGAAAAACTACGCTATAAACAGGCCAAACGGGAAAATGCTCGAAAAATCGATCACAAACAAGTCCGTCTAAATATCCAAGCAGATGCTCTGCCGACCAAAACCTATTTCATCATGAATGCGCTGTCTGCGGTGATTGCATCGTATGGTCTATTGGCGAACTCGGCGGCGGTGGTGATCGGTGCAATGTTAGTAGCGATGATGCTGGGGCCGATCTCTGGCGTGGCGCTATCGTTCATCGATAGTCGTTGGATATTGTTCCGCACGGCGATGGGCACTTTGCTCATGGGTGTGGTGATGATCTTTGCCGTCGGTGTAGTCATTGGTTTCGTCCATCATGATATGCCAATGACTACGGAAATCCTCTCTAGAACCCAGCCAACAGTGATTGATTTGATGATCGCATTGGCGGGCGGGGCAGCAGGTGCTTTCGCTTCGGTGTCGCCTCGACTGTCTGTTGCAGTTGTCGGTGTTGCGGTAGCAACTGCATTAGTACCACCTTTGGCAGCCAGTGGCGTGTTATTTGCGCATTTTCAATGGCAAAACTCAGGTAATGCCTTTTTATTGGCAGTGACCAACATGGTGGCAATCCAAATCAGTTCATCATTAGTGCTGTGGATCGCAGGATTTCGCCGAGGCTCGGAAGAAGAGCTACAAAGCAATGTTTTAGAATTTATCAAACGAAACATATGGAGCTTATTGGTTTTGGCAGTGCTTGCGGTATACTTGAGTTTTAACTTGACGCAACGGGTCAAATTGCAACTTTACGAAACCTCTGTCAGTGAGATCGTCAAAGCCAAGCTCAATGATGACAATAATATTATTGATGCGGTGGTGTTTGATCAGAAGCCAAAATTCACTCTGGTCCGTGTGGTGATTCGAGGTGATCACGAACCAAGTACTACGCAGCTTGCTGAAGTGGCGGAAGTGCTCAGTCAAGATAACCGAGGCATGCCAACCAAATTGCAAGTGCGCTTTATTCCTGTGACGATTTTACAAACTGAAGGAATTGATGATGTGGAGCTGTCGCCTCGACAAGCACAAAGCATTTCTTTGCAGACAACAAATTAATTGAAAATTGATATTTAACAATTGCAAGTCCGTAAATGCGCTAGATTTGATCAGAAAAAATTGATAATTCAGCGTATTATCAAGATTGTCTATAACAGACGGACAACATCATCATGAATTATTATTGTGTATTCTGTGAATCTGTACAGCTTTTTTGAAATGGAATATTTGGATTTGTCGTACATTTGAAAAATCAATTTTCATTTCTATTCGGCTACATATGATTCGATTTTATTTTTAGACATAACAAAGCATGGGGGAAATATGTCTTCCAAATCAAACTCTTGGTTTGCGAATGTCAATCCCAATGTGTTCTTTAGCACAGTGATTGTCATTGCGATTTTTCTGGGTATGGTGCTGATTGTACCTGACACTTTTGCATCGATAACGCAATTTCTAAGTACATGGATTACCACATCATTTAGTTGGTTCTATGTACTTGCTGTTGCCATTTTCTTAATTTTATTGGCTTATTTTGCGCTATCTGATGTGGGCAAAATCAAGCTCGGTCCAGACCACAGCCAGCCCGATTACAACAACAAGTCATGGTTTGCCATGTTGTTTACTGCGGGGATGGGTATTGGTCTGATGTTCTTTGGTGTGGCTGAGCCGATCATGCATTATGCCAGTCCACCAACGGGTGATCCTGAAACGGTGATTGCTGCACGTCAAGCAATGCGTGTGACGTTTTTCCACTGGGGGATACATGCTTGGGGCATTTATGCGCTCGTAGCACTGTCCTTATCGTATTTTGCTTATCGACACAACTTACCACTGAAAATCCGTTCTGCACTGTATCCAATGATCGGTAAACGCATTCATGGGCCGATTGGTGATGGTGTGGATACCTTTGCCACCATTGGTACGGTATTTGGTGTAGCAACGACATTAGGTCTTGGTGTGACGCAAATTAACTCGGGTTTGAGTTATTTGCTTGGGATTGAGATTTCAACGACTTCACAGGTGTGGTTGATTATTATCGTCAGTATCATGGCATCAATATCAGTGGTTCTTGGCGTTGATAAAGGCATTAAGCGTCTTTCTGAGCTGAATTTGATTTTGGCTGTCAGTTTGTTGCTCTTTGTATTTATTGCTGGTCCAACGATTTATTTGTTGCAGACGACTTTGCAAAACGTCGGTGATTATCTCAGTAATCTTTTCCACATGACCTTTAACCTTTACGCCTATCAGCCAAACGGTTGGATCGGCGGTTGGACGATATTCTACTGGGCTTGGTGGATTTCTTGGTCACCATTCGTGGGCATGTTTATTGCGCGTGTATCTCGTGGACGCACTATTCGTGAGTTCATCGTCGGGGTAATGTTGATTCCAACAGGCTTTACCTTAATTTGGATGGGCTTTATGGGTAATGCAGGGTTATTTAATATCTTGCATAAAGGTCAACAAAGCCTATTGACGGCGACGCAACAAGACTCATCAATGGCATTGTTTGAGTTCTTGTCAATGATGCCGCTGGGTGGCGTATTCCAAGTCTTGGCAACGGTGTTGATCATTTTGTTCTTTGTCACGTCAGCCGATTCTGGTGCGTTGGTGATGGATTATTTGACGGCAAAATCTGACAATTCGCCTGCGTGGCAACGACTATTTTGGACTGCATTGGTGGCATTCTTAGCGATTGTCTTACTTATCGCGGGTGGTCTAAAAGCCTTGCAATCTGCAACCATCATGAGCGCATTGCCGTTCACCTTCATTATGCTATTGATCTGTATTGGCTTGGTTAAAGCACTCAAAGTCGATGTGACACGGATGCATGCCTTACAAGATGCACGGACGACACCGTATGCGCTGAAAAATCCACGCAGTTGGGAACAGCGTTTGGGCTTGATCATGCATTATCCACATAGCCAAGTGGAAGTTGAGCAGTTCATTCAAACCACGGTGAAGCAAGCTTTTGACTATATGGATAAAGAGTTTGGTAGTCGTAATCTTGAAGTGGAAATCAGCCAAGTAGACGGTGGACTGCAACTTAGCGTAGATCATCATAAAGAGATTAACTTTATCTACCAAGTCGTTGCGCAATCGACTACACCACCAAGCTTTTTGACGGAAGAAAGCAAAAACGAAGTGGAATATTACCAAGCGGAAGTGTTCTTACGTGAAGGTGGTCAGCACTATGACGTGATGGATTGGACAGTTGATGACATTTTGCAAGACATCATTGACCAATATGAACGTCACTTACACTTCTTGAGTGTGGTGCGTTGATCTCGTTACGCTGAAATCTCATCATTTTAAAAAGCCATTCGAGCCATCGGGTGGCTTTTTCATATCAACTATAATTTTTTAAGTAGTGAAAAATCGAAACTCAGAAAATTTCAATGGAGAAAAACCGTTACGGCAATGAATCTAGTACAAATTCTTGCCTTAGGTAAATAGGGTTAGTTAATTGGATGTGCTATATTTTTCTCCAAAATACGTGCGCTTCAAAGCTGAGCGACAATAGATATAACACAGGTGTAAGTTTCATGGCGCAATTTGCAGTAATTGGCTTAGGCAGTTTCGGGATGACGGTTGCCACCGAATTGGCATCGCTCAAGCATGATGTGATCGGGGTCGATCTGATCAAAAAAAATGTCGAGAATATTTCAGACAAACTGACACATGCCGTGATCGCCGATGCCACCGATGAATCTGTGCTCAAAGAACTAAATGTTCAAAGTAGTGACGCTGTCGTAGTCGCAATCGGTGAAGACATCGAAGCCAGTATTTTGTGTGTTTTACACTTGAAAAATATGGGTGTGGAAAATATCTGGGTCAAAGCCAAAACTAGTGCGCATCATATGATTTTGTCACATTTTAAAATCAAAAAAATTATCCATCCTGAAGAAGATATGGGTGTGCGTGTGGCACAAGCTTTGAATTATCCCTGGGTCAGTCGTTATATGTCGCTTGGCGATGATCACTACATCGTCAAAGTGGTGATTCCGCTACATCTGCGTGGGGTCAATCTGCTTGGATTGATCAATAAAGCCAATGACATCACCATTGTGCTATTGAAGCGACAACAGCAAGTGGTGTGTCATATCGATCCTGATACGACATTGGAGCTCAATGATATTTTGGTTTTGGAAGGGCCGTTAAAAGAGTTGAAAAAGCTCTCAAACCGATTCTTACAAGCCTAAAAACGACTTCAAAAAATCTCACAGTATCATTTTATGAAAGCACTTAACCTGAAAAATAAAATCGTCAATCTCAGTCCGCCAAGCATGTTGGCATTGGGATTTTTTAGTTTTATTGTGATGGGGACGATTCTGTTGATGTTGCCTGTGTCGCATCATGGCGATTTATCGTTTATGACCGCATTTTTTACGGCGACTTCTGCGGTGACTATTACAGGTTTGTCCGTGGTATCGATCAATGAAACCTATACGGTGTTTGGTCAGTTGATGATTTTGCTGATGATTCAGGCGGGGGGATTAGGCTTCATTACCTTTGCGATCTTGGCGGCACTAAGCTTGTCTCCCAAGATCGGCTTAAAACAGCAAATTTTTGCGCAAAATGCCTTAGGGCAGACCAGTCTACATAATGTCACTTTCATTGCCAAAGGCGTGTTGATCTACACTTTATTCTTTGAGGCGATTGGATTTTTCTTTTTATTGGCGGCGTGGTATCCGCAGTTTGGCTTGTCACATAGTGCCTACTATGCCTTGTTTTATAGTGTGTCTGCTTTTAACAATGCCGGCTTTACGCTATTCAATAATAGTCTGATGGACTTTCAGAATAATTTTCTATTGTGTATGACGGTAAGCTCTTTGTACATTTTGGGTGGGATTGGTTTTGTGGTGTTTATGGACATTAAACAAGCCAAAGTGTGGCGTAAGCTCACCATTAATTCGAAAGTGATTTTGTCCAGTGTTTTAATTATTAACCTGATTGCATTTGTGGGGCTGTGGGCGCTTGAGGCAAATAATCCCAATACCCTTGGCAATATGAATAATGTACAGCAAGCCACCCATGCGTGGTTTCAGGCGACTGTGCCGAGATCGTCAGGTTTTAATAGTGTCGATACTGCATCGATGACCAATGCATCCACTTTCCTTATGATGTTGCTGATGTTTATTGGTGGCGGATCATTAAGTACCGCAGGTGGGATCAAAGTCGGGACATTTGTGATTTTGCTCCTTAGCGTGATTTCATTCTTGCGTCGTAATGATGAAACCATCGTATTCGAGCGTTCGATCTCTCATGAAATGACCTTTAAGGCATTGGCAGTCACTTTGATTACCTGCTTTTTTATTGTGTCTGGCATGTTTTTGTTGTTGATCTTTGAGCCTGAGCAAGACTTTATTGATGTGGTGTTTGAGGTGTTATCAGCGGCATGTACTGTCGGTTTGTCTCGGGGCATCACCGCTGAGTTGCACAACGGCAGTTTATTGACCTTGATTTTCTTAATGTACGCAGGACGACTTGGGCCGTTGACTTTGGTTTATCTGATCGCCACGCCGAAGAAAAGTCGTGTGCAATATCCATCTGCCGATATTCAGATTGGTTAATTTATTCGCTTTATAATTTTGAGAATGGTGCGAAATCACCTTTCATCATGATCAAAACTGACTTTAATTCCAAAAAAATGATAAAAATTCAGCTTTCAAACGTTCTTGTTGCTTGAATTCCTTTTGCTTTGCCCATACTCATCAAGCAATCGTTATTTTATTTTTAGATGAACACTGCAGTTTCGCATCATGTTTGATCGCAACAACGCTTTGAGGACTGCTATGTTTGACTTTTTTAAACGGAGAACATCAATGGCAACTGAGCACAATGAGCAAGCTCAAGATCAGACTGTAGCTCAAGAACAAGATCTTGAGAATACAGAAACCAATGAAAATGCTGAAGAAGTGACAGTAGAAGATTTACAAGCGCAAATTGGCAAATTGGCAGAAAGCCTAAAGCTGGAAAAAGCCCGCGCTGCCAATGCGATTTATGAATCTGAAAAGGTCAAAGAACGCCTTGAACGTGAAGCGGACACAGCGAAAAAATTTGCTTTAGAAAAATTCGCCAAAGGCTTGCTTGAATCGGTGGATAACCTTGAACGTGCCATCCAAGCCGCAGGTGAAGAAAAAACGCCACTACTTGAAGGTGTCGAGCTGACTTTAAAATCACTACTCAGCACCCTAGAAAAAAATGGGATTGAAGCAGTCGATGTGGCAAATGGTTTTAATGCAGACCTACATCAAGCGGTTGGTATTGACGCAAATGCCAAAGCAGGCGAGATCGGAAATGTGTTGCAAAAAGGCTACACCCTATCAGGTCGGTTGCTCCGCCCTGCAATGGTTACAGTCGGTCAGTAAGCAGAAAAAACGAGCGCATTTGTAGAAATTTTTCAGCACATTGACTTGAAAAAAAACCAAATGCTCTCATATCGGATAACAAGCAAAACATTGCACAAAATTATTTGAGGAACAAATCAAATGGCTAAAATTATCGGTATTGACTTAGGTACAACCAACTCATGTGTTGCGGTACTCGAAGGCGATAAAGTCAAAGTAATTGAAAACGCTGAAGGCGCACGTACGACACCATCTATCATCGCTTATAAAGACGGCGAAATCTTGGTCGGTCAATCTGCAAAACGTCAAGCAGTGACCAACCCGAAAAACACATTATTCGCCATCAAGCGTTTGATCGGTCGTCGTTATGAAGACCAAGCGGTACAAAAAGACATCGGTCTTGTGCCATACAAAATCATCAAAGCAGACAACGGCGACGCTTGGGTGGATGTGAATGACAAAAAACTTGCACCACAACAAGTTTCTGCTGAAATCTTGAAAAAGATGAAGAAAACAGCGGAAGATTATCTTGGTGAAACTGTGACAGAAGCAGTCGTGACTGTTCCTGCATACTTCAACGATGCACAACGTCAAGCGACTAAAGATGCGGGTAAGATCGCAGGTCTAGACGTAAAACGTATCATCAACGAACCAACGGCTGCGGCACTTGCGTTCGGTATGGACAAGAAAGAAGGCGACCGTAAAGTTGCAGTCTATGACTTGGGTGGTGGTACATTCGACGTATCTATCATTGAAATCGCAGATTTGGACGGTGACCAACAGATTGAAGTATTGTCGACCAACGGTGATACCTTCCTCGGTGGTGAAGACTTTGATAGCGCATTGATTGAATACTTGGTTGAAGAGTTCAAGAAAGATCAAAGCGTCAATCTGAAAAATGATCCATTGGCATTACAACGTCTAAAAGAAGCAGCGGAAAAGGCAAAAATCGAATTGTCTTCTTCGACTTCAACAGAGATCAACTTGCCATATATCACTGCGGATGCGTCTGGTCCAAAACACTTAGTGATCAATGTGACACGTGCCAAACTTGAAAGCCTTGTTGCTGATCTGGTTGCACGTACTATTGAGCCTTGCCGTATCGCACTGAAAGACGCTGGTCTATCATCATCTGAAATCTCTGATGTGATCTTGGTCGGTGGTCAATCTCGTATGCCACTTGTACAACAAAAAGTACAAGAATTCTTCGGCAAAGAGCCACGTAAAGACGTGAACCCTGATGAAGCAGTTGCGATTGGTGCGGCGATTCAAGGTGCGGTATTGTCAGGTGATAAGAACGATGTTCTTCTTCTTGACGTAACACCTTTGACCCTCGGTATCGAAACCATGGGCGGTGTATTGACACCAATCATTGAGAAAAACACCACGATTCCTGCGAAGAAATCTCAAGTGTTCTCAACAGCAGCGGACAACCAACCTGCGGTAGACATTTCGGTCTATCAAGGTGAGCGTAAGATGGCACAACAAAATAAATTGTTGGGCAACTTCCAGCTCGGTGATATCCCACCTGCGCCACGTGGTGTACCGCAAATTGAAGTATCATTCGACATCAATGCCGACGGTATCTTGAAAGTATCTGCAAAAGACAAGAGCACTGGTAAAGAGCAATCGATCCAGATCAAAGCAAACTCTGGTCTATCAGATGACGAGATCGAAGCAATGATTAAAGATGCTGAGGCGAATGCCGAGGAAGATCGCAAGTTTGAAGAATTGGCAAAAGCACGTAACGAAGCGGATGCCTTAATTTCAAGCGCACAAAAAGCAGTGAAAGACCTCGGCGAGCAAGTGACTGATGAAGAAAAAACAGCAGTCGATACCGCAGTGTCTGAGCTTGAAGCAGCAACCAAAGAAAATGATGCGGATGAGATCAAAGCGAAAACTGAAGCATTACAAAACATCTTGATGCCGATCACACAACGTGCGTATGAACAAGCGCAAGGTGCAGCAGGCGGTGCGGGTGCGCAGGACTTCGATCCAAACGCATTCAACCAACAAGCTGGTGGTTCGCAAAAAGCCGATGATGGTGTTGTTGATGCTGAGTTCACTGAAGTGAATGATGATAAAAAGTAAGTCTTAATCAGACTCAAGGAAACGCTCACAATGTGGGCGTTTTTTTATATACTGTGGTTAGTCAATGATGAGAAATAAAATATGAAAACTGATCCAGTAATTACGAAAGCTAAATTAGACTGATAATCATCTTAAGCCTGATTTTTGTTTTTATTGCAGCTGCGATAGATTTTAATAATTAAACATATTGGGAGTTAGATGAATACTTGTTGATACCAAAAATGCAGACTTGGGAATCTGTGATAGTGGGTGTTGTTGGGATTTTATTTACTGCCATCTTGATTGGTTTACTTTTACTCAAATCATGGGCAAGAGTTCTTTATGTTTATGGTTATTTTCCACTCTTACTGATTTATCTAATGCCAAGTTCAGCTTGGTCATTTATGACAGGTATAGCATCTATATTTTCTGAAACTGTGACCACATTGTGGGCATTAATTTGGGACATTCTCATCATGCCAAGTCTACATCAACCTTTATTTTCTAAGCAGAATCAAGACAGCTAATTTTCCTACTCATAAAATTAAAAAAGCTACTTCAATCCTATTGAAAAAACACGGCTGAATCGCCATTGATGAACCATTCAAATATTTTTACTGCAAAAATTTAAAGGAGTTCATCAATGAGCGAGCAAAATGCCTCACAAAAACACAGCTTCCAAGCCGAAGTTGCACAACTACTGCATTTAGTCACGCATTCTTTGTATTCCAATCCAGAAATTTTCCTGCGTGAATTGATTTCCAATGCCTCAGATGCTTGCGACAAATTGCGCTTTGAAGGCATCAATCATCCTGAATATTATGAAGATGCGCCTGATCTACGTGTCCGTGTCAGCCTCGATAAAGACAACAAAACAATCACCATCTCGGACAATGGCATTGGACTTACCGAACAAGAAGCGATTGATAACCTCGGTACGATCGCAAAATCAGGCACCAAAGACTTCATGTCGAAGCTCACAGGCGACCAAAAATCAGATGCACAGCTCATCGGGCAGTTTGGTGTGGGCTTTTATTCAGGCTTTATCGTTGCCGATAAAATCACCGTAGAATCTCGTCGTGCAGGTACGCCAAGCAATGAAGGCGTGCGTTGGGTCAGTAACGGTACAGGCGATTTCGAAGTGACGCAAATCGAAAAGGCAGGTCGTGGTACAGACATCATTTTGCACTTGCGTGATGATGCGCTCGACTATCTTGAAAGCTATAAAGTAAAACAGATCATCAATAAATATTCTGATCACATCAGTTTGCCGATCGAAATGCAAAAAGAAGTATGGCAGGAAGAAGAGGTTGCCGAAGGTGAAGAGCCGAGCAAAGGCGGTGAGATGGTCAAAACCGATGAATGGGAAGCGATCAACTCAGCCAGTGCGCTGTGGACTCGAAGCAAATCAGAAGTGACCGATGAGCAATATGTTGAGTTCTATAAAAATCTGAGCCACGCATTCGATGAGCCTTTGGCATGGTCGCACAACCGTGTTGAGGGCACCACCGAATATACCCAACTGCTCTATATCCCAAGCAAAGCACCGCACGATTTATTTACCCGTGAGTCGAAAGCAGGTATCAAACTCTATGTAAAACGTGTGTTTATCATGGACGATGCGGACAATCTGATTCCAAACTATCTGCGCTTTGTACAAGGTGTGGTGGACAGTGCCGACTTACCGCTCAATGTCAGCCGTGAATTACTGCAAGAAAGCCGTGACGTGAAAACCATTCGTGAAGGTAATGCACGTCGTGTCTTGACCATGATTGATGGCTTGGCAAAATCTGACGATGAAAAAGATCAAGAGAAATTCAAAACCTTCTATGCTGAGTTTGGTTCAGTGATCAAAGAAGGCTTGGGTGAAGACTTTGGTAATCGTGAACGTATCTTGAAACTTTTACGCTTTGCGACCTCGAATAATGACGAGATCAGCACCTCATTGGCAGACTACAAAGCCAATATGAAAGAAGGGCAAAAGGCGATTTATTACGTCACTGCGGATAGCTTGACTACTGCGAAGAACTCGCCACAGCTTGAATTGTTCAAGAAAAAAGGCATTGAAGTGCTGTTGATGGCGGATCGTGTCGATGAGTGGGCGATGAATTTCGTACATGAATTTGACGGTACACCAATGCAAAGTATTGCCAAAGGTGCAGTTGATTTGGGCGATCTACAAGATGCTGAAGAGAAAAAAGCACTGGATGAAGCGACTGAAAAATTCAAACCCGTCGTGGAAAAACTCAGTGACTCATTGAAAGACAAAACTAAAGAAGTGCGCTTGACCAGTCGTTTGGTCGATTCGCCAGCTTGTTTAGTGACGGGTGATGGCGAGCTTTCTCCACAGTTAATCCGTATGCTTAAAGATGCAGGTCAAGCGGTGCCTGAAAGCAAACCAATCTTGGAAATCAATCCATCGCATCCATTGGTACAAAAGCTCGAAGGCAGTGCGCAGTTTGACGATTTAGCCAATGTGATTTTTGACCAAGCCTTGATTGCAGAAGGTGGATTACCTGATAACCCTGCGGAATATGTGAAACGTATCAATAGCTTATTGTTGAAATAATATTCTTCATAGAAATGTGTTTTTGGGGTTTTAGGGGCGTAAGCCCCTAAACTTCCCACATTTTACCAGTCGCCAAAGGCGACTGGTAAAATGTGCTGAAGAATATAATTGTTCTAAATAGATCTACTACTTATATTCGTGTGTCACGATTAACCACTGGGTCTTACGCTTCGATTGAAATATGTTTCAATCTTGCTCAGGTTCGACCTGAGAGATATTATCTCGCAAGGCTTTCGGGATGAGCCATGTATGGCGCAAGGGCAAAACCATTTGTCAGCCGCAAACTCGGTCATATACCAGAATTTATACAATCAGTTTTAAGAACATCATCTTACAGATGGTGTCCTGACCTCGAACAATGCGACTGACACTTCTACGATTCAGATAAATTTTATCAGTCTTACACAAACAATGTTAGTTGAGCTCTAAAGGTTTACTCAATTCTAATTGTTGATCAGCTTTTTGGATTTGATACGACTTTTCTAATGATGGATTGCTTGGATAAGATTTGCCATCAAAAGAGAGTTTGACCTGACCAACACCTTTGCTATACACCGATAGATCAGACCAACCATTATGCGTGCTCGATAGTTGATAAATCGGTGTGTTGGTCACTGTGGTTTTCGTCACTAAAGTCAAACTATGATCATTTTTGGCATGATAAATTAACATCGTGCAACCACCCGAGCCACACCACTCAGTGCCTTGCAGTAGTACTACAGCATCTTTGATCTGATCGCCGTTGAGATCCCGCCATGCTTCGAGATAATCCGTTTTCCCATAACTATGCTCAATCATGCTCGGTAGTAGATGACGTGCTAAATCATGGTCTTTGGTCGCATCATCTTTTAAATCATTATCTTTCAAACCACTATCTTTCAAATCATTCGCCGAAGTATTTTTAATTGGATTAGACGGTGTCGCTTGGGATTGATCTGTGGAAGATTTGTCCGAGGAATCTAGCTGATTGTTGATATTGCTACATGCCATTATGCTGGTTGAGAGCAATGCTAAACTAAAAATTCGATTCATCATCAAACTGTAACCTAAATAATTTAAGCTTTAATTTATAAGAAAAATCTTAGACGACCTGTTTTAAACAGTGAACAAAAATGTAAATGTCGAATAGAAGTATAAGAAAAATGTGAATTACGCCACTTGTGTAAGCAAATGCTTACATGATGAAGTGCATTTGTCGTCTTTGCGGAAGTTAAATAATTTTCTATTATATGCTTATTGAGAGACAGGATGTTTCCAACGCAAAGTACAGGATGTACAGAGTTAGCAGGATGCGACTCAAGCCGAATTCAAAGTAACCTCGACAGGATGTCGGGGTTGTTTTCGTTTTGGGCTATGTAAAATTTATCCTTAAAATATAACTGAGAAGTTTTGAGATTGAAAGTGCTAAATTGTTTGAGTAATAGCACTCAAAACATATTTAGATAAAGTGCTCGACCAAGGCACGGAATATCCCCAAACATAGTCCAATAAAGGCACCAACCACCACACCATTAACTCGGATCATATGTAGATCGCCACCGACTTCGGTTTCGATCTTGTCGATCATCTCATGCGAATCCCACTCATGAATACGCTCACTGATAAAGCGAATCACCTTGTCACTATAGTCGTTGCTGAGTTGTACAGCGATTTGGCTAAAGCGTTGATTAAAGACTTCACGAACGGCTTGATTGCGCTCGACATTTTGTCCAAGTTGCATGATCGCTGCATGAAGATTACTGGCAATGCCTGAGTTTTCTTGCTCCAAATCTTGTTTGATCGCTTGGCAAAGGATCGCCACGGAACTACCAATAAAGTTGACCAATTGCGGGCTTTCGAGCAGTTGGTTTTTACTGTCATCTAATTGAATACTAAGCTCACTGTCATTGTCTGCGAGTTGCTCCATGATACGACGTGCTTGTTCTTCCAATTGCATGCGCCACGGATGTTCAGGATTGCCTAGCATCTGTTCGACTTTTGAGATAAAGGCATTAATCGTGCGCTGTTGCACGTCGATACCAATCCACGTTGCACCTTTGGCAAGTCTGCCGACGCCAAGCTCATAGAATAATTTCTCAGTGAGCTGATAAGTACGCTCAGGATTGTTACGTACCCAGTTGTGCGCCATATCCAAGCCACGTTGCAAGACTTCTTGATGAAAGTCATTGTCTAAGACGGCACGAAGCATTTCACTGAGTAGATGATTGAACTTGGTATTTTTTAACCATTGAACGCTGTTGTCTTGAATGAATTGACTGATTTGATGTTGTTCAACAAATTCAAAAATCTTCGGCACACCGAATTGCACCACATCGACGATCTTTTGACTATTTTGCTGTTGTTGTAGCCATTGCCCAACTGCAAGGCTAAGGTCAATTTTATTTAAACTATTTTGAACGACTGTTGGCGAGAGGAAATTCTCTTGGACAAACCGTCCCATGGATTCGGCAATACGTGCTTTATTTCGTGGGATAATTTCAGTGTGATCACGAAGCAGTTTTGGTAGTGGGATTTTGCCAAATGGATTACGAAAGAGTACCGTGATGGCGTACCAATCGGCGAGTCCACCGACCACACCTGCTTCGGCAGAGAGCATCAAGATATGAATCAGCCAAACATAGTCAGGAAAGATTTTTGCCAAGACCATCAGGATGATCCAACACACGATGGCAACAATTAAGGCGATGGTCGCCAGTTTTCTAGAACGATCTAGGCTTGGAACTTCAACCTCATCATGTGTGTAGTCTGTCATTGGCAATCCATCCTAAGCCATATTTTTATTGTGCGCCTTGTGTATTTTGTGGTGGTGTGGGTGTGATCACCGAACCGTCAGGGCGTAGTCCATATTTTTGACCAATGGCTTGCAGGATACGACGTGCATCGAACGCATCCGCAGGTGCCATATCGGTCTTGAACATTTGAATAGTATAGGCGACTTCAACAGGATCGACATTGACCACATAAGGTGTGTCATAGAATGGATCATGCCAATATGGATGATAAAATGGATCATAAAAACGGTCGTAAAATCCATATGATGAATAATACGGTCGGCTTGGATAAACGACGGTTTGACGCTGTTGTTGCTGTTGGTTCAAGCGATTGGTCGGATCATCAATTACTTTAAACGAATCAAAACCTTGCTGAACGGTAACTTGTGCAGATTTTAGCAGTGCAACTTCTTCGGCATAACCAAATGACGCATCAGGATGGGTGCGGAAGCCGATACGGTAGCTATTTTGATTGAGCGGAATTTCTTGAAATTGACCGAGTTGGTTAAATGTGCGAGGCTGTTTCGGCGTACTTGCACAACCGACCAGTGTTGCCAAAACAATAGAAATTGTTAGACCTTGAATGATTTTAATCGGTTGAAATGATGACATGTCTTGATCTCCACACATATCATTCAGCTTAGCGGAAATATTCGATGATGAAAAATAAATTATGTTAAAAAAGCCACAGTTCAATCTAGAAATGTGGCTTTGGAAAAATTATAGAAACAATATGAATTAACGATACGGTTTAAACAATAACCATAAGTTCAAAAGCAATAATAGGCTAAAGAAAACCAACGACCAAAACGGTAAAGACTGACCTAAGAATGTCCAATCAATCACCGCACATTCACCTGAACCTGACAGCACTTGTTGTAGTACAGCCTGAAATGGCAACGCTTCGACTAAATAGTCTAAGCCAGGACCACAAGATGGCACTTGATCTGCGGGTAAATGTTGAAGCCAAACATGGCGAGCTGCAACACCCACTGACCAACCGATCGCAAGAGTCGAAAGAAGTCCATAAAAGCGTTTTAGCCAGTTATTCATTGGATTGTGTAATAAGGCAATCAGGCTAAATATGCCCATGCCGATCAAGCCGACACGTTGAAATACGCACAGTGGGCAAGGATTTAAACCTTGTACATGTTCCAAAAATAACGCAAAAGCAATGCCGATGACACTGCCTATAAAGAGTAAAGTATGACCTAAACGATAGCTGATACGCATGAATGTTGCTCCGCCAAACGACGATATGGTTTGAGATAATCCGCAAAGCTCGGTTGTGGTTGAGATTCGAGTTGTTGTTGTAATTGTAATGATTCGACTGCATCTTGCTCAAACTGTTTGAGCGTTTCAGGGCCTAAATGATGTGATTGATAAAAATCTTGGTATTGCTTGGCAAGATTTGCGCCAAACGCCCAAGTCCCACCTAACTCACGAGTCTGTTCAAGCATCTGTGCAGAAATGGTTTTTGCAGGATCATTGCTACGTTCAAGCATGAGATTTAAAGCAGACTGATATGGCCTTTCCGAATTATTCGATAACGCTTGATCAAGTGCAATCGCACAATATTGCATAGCCTGTAGTTGCTGTTGCATCCACGCTTGGAAGTTGATCGTGCCATCGAGTTGTTCAATTTCTAGATTTGGCTCACGACCACGTTCGACCACCAACGCTTGATTGCGATCAAGCATGGCTTGTTCATTTTCACTGATTTCTGGACTGTCATTCAGTAAGCAATACAGTGCCAAAGTTTCTAGGAAACTTGCACTCTCTGCATTAATCCCGATCGGGCTAAATGGGTTGACATCGACAGCACGCAGTTCGACATAGGCAACGCCACGTGCTTGTAGGGCATCCGATGGGCTTTCACCTGCTTGAGGTGTTTGCTTTGGACGGATTACGCTGTAGTATTCATTTTCAATTTGCAGTACATGATCATTGATCTGTATAGGATCGCCATTCTCATCATCTAAGCCGAGTGCAGAAAACTCAGGATAGCTCCCTTGAGTTGCTTTACGAATGCCTGTCAAATAACCTGATAAGTCGTTGTAATGAATACCAAGTTGGCGTTGTGCCGAGTTTTGATACCCCAAACTACCCATGCGCAAAGCAGTAGCATGCGGTAGATACATGGTGCCTTTGACCAATTCTTGTAAGTTATGTTCACGTCCACTGACGAAACAACGACATACGCTTGGACTTGCGCCGAGCAAATACAATACCAAAGGAATACGACGTAGAAAATTACGAATTAAACCAAAATAACGATGACTGCGATAATCTTGTAAATTTAAATTTTTTAAAGTCAAATCAGTTTCTTGTAACTGTAATGCTTGGAAAAGCTCATCAGGAAAAGATAGGTTGTAATGTACACCCGAAATCGTTTGCATCCGACGACCATAACGTACAGCCAAACCTTTGCGATATAAGGTTTTAAACTGTCCAAGATTGGATGAACCATATTGTGCAATCGGAATGTTTTCATCCTGACTATCGAGCATACACGGCATGGAAAGCGACCATAGACTTTCACCTTCAGGGAGGTTTTGATAAGTGAATTTATGAATGTCTTTGAGAGCATTTAATGTATCTGCAATGCGTTGTGTCGGTGGTGTAATGAATTCAAGTAGTGCTTCGGAATAATCAGTGGTGATGGATGGATGCGTCAATGCAGCGCCCAATGCCATCGGGTGCGCCTGTTGCGAGAGATAGCCATTGGCTTGCATGCGTAGGCTCTCGCGCTCAATACCTCGTTGCATGCCTTGTAATACATTCACATCGAAATGTGTATTGATCAAGTCAACAGCGTGCTGTGTGGTAGAGGATGGTGTAGACATAGAGCTCTCAAAAGGCAATTGGCGAATCAGCATTGTATTATAGCTGAAATCATTGATATGAAGAAAACCGTATTAAGTACGCTTCATTCAATAACGTTAAAATATTGCATCAGTTTTTAACACAAAGCCATAGGATTAAATAGCATAGATTTGTGATGATAAGTGACCATTTCAATGTATTCAAAACAGTGTGCAAAGGAAGTAAAACAATGCAAGCACAGCAGGTCTTAGATTTTTGGTTTGATGAAGCACATCAGCCATTTTGGTTTGAAAAGTCCGATGCTTTTGATCAACAAATCCATGAACAATTTGGCAATACACATCAACGTGCCAAACAATGCGAGCTATGGGGTTGGCGCAGTTGTGTAGAAGGGCGATTAGCTGAGATCATCGTGCTTGACCAGTTTTCTCGGAATCTATTTCGTGATCATCCCGATGCTTTTGCACAAGATGCAATGGCATTGGCACTTGCGCAAGAAGCGGTGTCGCTCAAGTTAGATCAACAGCTCGATCCTGTACAGCGCAAGTTTCTCTACATGCCTTTTATGCATAGCGAGTCGGCGTATGTGCATGAGTTTGGCTACAAGCTCTTTCAGCGTTTGGGCGATGATTTGACTTTAGATTTTGAAAAACGGCACAAAGACATTATTGACCAATTTGGACGCTATCCACATCGCAATGAGATATTACAACGTGAGTCGACCACCGCAGAATTAGAATTTCTACAACAGCCAAATAGTCGTTTCTAATGATCAACTATTTATTATATTTAGATTTTTTGACAATACACTAAGCCATCAACTGACTGTCAACTTTCATTCCCCAACGTTCATCGAGTTGTAAAGCTTGGAGGGCGTAGCGTGGAATCAAATGAATGTGGAGATGTTCAATGCTTCCTGCATTGATCTGTCCATCACTGAATCCGATGTGAAAGCCATCAGGTTGATAGACCATTTTGACTTCATTACGTGCCAGTTCAAGCAAGATCATAAAGGCTTTGCGATCCTCCTCTGTGGCATCGAAAAATGAAGTGATATGTTGGTGTGGGATGATGAGACAATGTCCTTTGGACACTGGATTTTCATCATAAATGATACGACCAAACTCATTTTGATAAATTACATTGGCATCAATATCTTGGCAAAAAGGGCAATCCTGCATGATGTTCATGATTATTCCTCAACACATATGCTGTTTTATTGTTTATAAAATAAGCGGCGGGTTGAGCAAATATTTATCATTGAAAAATTGTAAGCTAATGCTATGCGTTGCCAATCAGTTGGCAAAAAATCGCAAAACCATTAGCTGTCTGAATTTTTAAATGTTCGTTTTAGGATGCAAAGCCGTTCCCGAGTTTTATTTCAAGACACGATCAAGTAATGCGTAGAGCGCATCCATTGATTCGGCTTCAGCAAGTGCATCGTAGCCTAGATCGACGTCATTCTTGCGTGCGTTTTCATCGGCGGCAGGATTGGTGAAACCGTGTTTTGCGTTTGGATAAAGGTCGACACGATGCTTCACTTTGGCGTTTTGCATTTCTTGTTTGAAGGCTTCGACATCGTCTAGGCTGACCATGCTGTCTTCTTCGCCATGTGCCACCACCACTTCCGCTTTGAATGTGCCTTCTTGTGCAGGAGTTTGTGCGCTGAGATTGGCGTGGAATGTTGCAACGGCTTTTAACTCTGCACCCGAACGTGCTAAATCGAGTGCGACCTTTCCGCCGTAGCAAAATCCGATCGCTGCGATACGAGTTGCATCGACTTCAGGTTGCTCTCGAAGGGTATTGAGTGCTGCCGTAGCTCGATCGACGATGACATTCTCAGGCTCAAAAGTTGCCATCATGTATTCATTGGCTTGACTAGCGTCTTCGGCGATTTTTTTATCGCCATACATGTCAATGGCAAGTGCGGCGAAGCCATATTCTGCAAGCTCTCGGGCACGACTTTCGATATAGTCATTGCGTCCCCACCATTCTGGGCAGACCATCACTGCGGCGAGATTGCTTTTGCCTTCAGGATAGGCAAAGAATCCGACTAAATTCTGTCCTGTGCTGTCTTGATATTGGACTTCTCGGATACGAATGGCTTTTTCTGCTGTACTGTTGAGTGGGCTGTTATCAGTCATGAGTTTTCCTATATTTTCAAAATCACTTCATTTCTTTTAGTTATAAAAACTTAGCACCAAAAAGGCAATCGACTCTGCGTGATTTTATGTTTATAAATGTTTTATCTAAGGTGAAATGATGGGTGAAATGCGCATGATTTGGATTTTTTTTAGGATAGGCGAGTTGCTAAGCTTATAAAAAATATCAGAGGTAAACGATGATGTCAGACACCGCACATTATGCACGCATGGCAAAAGCTATCGCCTATATCCAAGCCAATGTCCAAGCACAACCATCCCTTGAGCAAATCGCCGAACAGGTGCATCTCAGTCCTGCGCATTTTCAGCGGGAGTTTAGCGAATGGGTTGGCACCAGTCCAAAACGATTTTTGCAATATCTGAGTTTGGATTATGCCAAAAGCCAACTGCGTCAGCACAATGCACAGTCGGTATTGGATACGGCATATGCGACTGGGTTATCGAGCCCAAGTCGTCTGCATGATTTATTTGTGCAGATCGAAGGCATGACCCCTGCGGAGTATAAACATGGTGGAAAAGACTTGGAAATCGCTTATCAATTTGCCCAGACTTTGTTTGGCGAGGTGCTGATCGCCTCAACAGCAAAAGGCATTTGTCATTTAACATTTATTCAAGATCGAGAGAGCGCACTGCAAAAGCTCATTGCACAATTTCCCAATGCACAGTTTGTGGAGCAAACAACAGAGTTTCAAACGCAAGCCTTAGCGATTTTTAACCATGAAAATCGGTCAATTGAGCAAATAAAACTACATCTGAAAGGCACGGATTTTCAGCTGAAAGTCTGGTCGAGTTTGCTTAAGATTCCGATGGGCGAAGTGGTGAGTTATGGCGAGGTTGCACATGATATTTCGCAAGACAAGGCAGTACGTGCAGTCGGTTCAGCGATTGGGCGTAATCCTGTGGCGGTGTTAATTCCGTGTCATCGGGTGATTCAGTCTACTGGTGCATTAGGTGGTTATCGTTGGGGGACAGAACGTAAAACGGTGTTGATCGGTTGGGAAGGAGCGCAAAAACATGCTTTATGATTTAGTTAACTGAAAAGCTTATGAAAGATTTTTGAAGAAATGAAAGCAGGTAGTATCAAAATGTATAAGGCTGATGGTAATATCGTTGGTTACGTCAGGTGTAGATGTGCTATGTTTGAGATTCAGGCCTGAATATGTTTCGTATATGAATTTTATGTTAAATCACTGATGTTTGATCCTAGAATAATATTATGAATTGCTTTTATCTCTTCCTCTTTTTGAGCTTGAAACTTTCCATAAGTTGAAAAATGTAAATGCTTATAAATTAAAGGTTTTTTCTCATGAAAAATTTTAAGAGCATGTCCTTCTATTTGTTTAGCATTATTCATCCATGAAAATATAGATGTTTTTTTCATTAATTTAAAAACAGCATCAGAGATAAATACAGCTTTAGTGTGTTCTGAAAAAATGGCTTTATGAATGTATTGTAGATGATTTTTATCAAGATCAGAGCTTTTCAAATCATTTCTACCAGTTGTGGGAAGATGAAGAAGCTCGATAAATGAAATACGAGAAATATCTTTGCAAGAAAGTCTAATTTTTGAAAATTCTTTATGGTATTTTCGCCCATCTCCTTTATATCCATCTAATAAAAAAGGATGATGTACATTGTATTTCTGCCAAAATGAAATAGCATCCTCATGATATTCAATGATTTTAGAAAATATTTTTTGTTCTTCAATATTTGGAGCGTAATTGGCATCTAAACCAATAAATAAAAACTCTGCTTGAGTAGGACAACATCCCTGATAAGGTTTTTGGCGGAAAGCGTGAATTAGTTTTTCACTTGGATGAGCGTTATACATATTTTTATCAGTAGACGTATCCGATATAGACACGAACATATTAAACCGTCCGCTAAGGAAATTGCAAAAGTGCGTATTCTAAAAGCGGACATTTCTATTTTGGAGTTACAAGTCGACTTCGCATAAGCACCATTATGTTAAATAGAGGGAAAATCTATTTTTAAAGTGATAAAATTATTGTAGTTATTTTAAGAATAGCTGCTTTTGATACTTGATCATCTATCCTA
>LUOR01000078.1 GCA_001626925.1 Moraxellaceae bacterium REDSEA-S32_B1 | reverse complement strand
CCATTGGGACTACTGAATTTTCACCGATGGGTTTCTTACCTGAGATTGCCGCAGGTTTGGATATTTCTATTCCACAAGCGGGTATGCTGATCACCGCTTATGCTGTGGGTGTGATGATTGGTGCACCATTTATGACGCTACTATTATCATCTGCGCCACGCCGTAAGGCATTGATCTTGTTAATGGCTATTTTCACCATCGGCAATATCTTGGCGGCATTCGCGCCAAACTACGTCAGCCTAATGGGCGCACGGATCATTACCAGTTTGAATCATGGTGCATTCTTCGGCATCGGTTCGGTGGTGGCGGCTAGCCTTGTACCGAAAGATAAACAAGCCAGTGCGGTCGCCATGATGTTTATGGGACTGACTATTGCCAATATTGGTGGTGTGCCGCTTGCCACTTGGTTTAGTCAAAATGTGGGCTGGCGTAATGCTTTTGCAGTAATTTCTGGGCTGGGTGTGGTCACCATGCTTGCCCTGTGGGCGGTGCTACCAAACGGGCAAAAAGGCAATAAGCCGAATGTGAAACAAGAACTTGCGGTTCTCACTCGTCCTGCGGTGCTACTTGCGCTTTCGACCACTGTACTTGGTGCCAGTGCAATGTTTACCCTCTATACCTACATTGCACCAAGTTTGCAAACTTTCACTCATGCCAGTCCAACGCTAATCACCTTTATGTTAGTGATGATTGGCATTGGGTTCTCGATTGGTAATCATCTCGGCGGTAAATTTGCAGATAAATCAATTGATAAAACGCTCTTAGGTTTCTTAAGTCTGTTGATTGTAATGATGCTGTTGTTCCCGATCTTGGCAAAAACTGCAATTGGTGCAGGTATTGCCTTAGTGATTTGGGGCGCATCGGCCTTTGCCGTGGTACCTCCATTACAAATGCGAGTTATGGAAGTGGCACACGAAGCACAAGGCTTGGCATCTTCTGTGAATATCGGTGCATTTAACTTGGGTAATGCGGTTGGTGCAGCCGCAGGTGGTGCGGTGTTGAGTCTTGGACTTGGCTATGTGACGGTATCCATCACAGGTGCTGTTTTGGCAGGTATTGCGATGTTATTAGTGCTTTGGCAAATGCACCGTCAATCTGATACTGCAACTGAAGCATCAGCTTGCACTTCTAATTAAATTCATAATAACGCCTCTACTTTGAGGCGTTTTTATTTACTAAAGGCTTTTATCAGCATTGATCCATAGATCAATTATTTCTCGACGCTGTGCTTCGTCCGAATAAGTTTGGATAAATCATAGCCTTGTGCTATGGCAGTATTTAGATAATCTTCAATCACCGCTTCATCCACATCAGGTGTCCGTGACAATAACCACAGATAGCGATGCGACGGTCCGCCCACCAAGGCGACTTGATAATCCTCATCAACACGAAGCACCCAATAATCCCCCTTGCTAAAAGGCATCCAACGTAACCCTTTTGGTAAGAAACTGACTTTCAATTGGCTGTTACCATCATTTTGTGGATAGGCGACGCCTTCCGATACATCTAGATCACCCTCTTTATTCAGGCATTGATTGCGTACTTTGATAGTTTTATCAGCATTAAGACTATACTTGGCTTGCACGTCACTGGCGCAGTTGCGCTGAAAATACATCGGCAATCGTGCCACCTCATACCACGTGCCTGCATATTTTTGCACGTCAATCGCATCAACCGCTTTAGGCTCAGCGGATGGATTGGTTTGTGTGGCAGTTGCGCTATCTTGTGCATAAGCTGAACTCATAAAAAGTGCCATACCTGTAATCGTGGCAAAAGTTAACCATGCTTTTTTGTTATGCATTGTGTTTACTCCAATAAAAATGAATGTGAAAAATATAGATTCATTAAAGCAAATGACGGCATGTCGTATTGTTGTCCAATCTCATTGTTTTATCGAATAATAATTTACAATTTATGTTTTCATGTAACAATTGTCATGCTTTAAAAGATTCAGCAGGCTTTAAAAATTTGCTAACTCACCCTACAATCAAATCATTCGTATTTACTGACGCCACAAAATGACAAAAACTCGAGAAAACATCACAATGAAATACATGCTACCGATCACAATTTTCCTTATGTCGAGCTTGGTTTTAACAGGCTGTAGCCGTGAGCCGAGCCAAGAAGAGTTGCATGCGCTCTATCAAGAACAGATCAAACAAACCAATGAACTTGCCACACGCATCATGCAACAAGATGGCGAGATCATGAAAGTCACGCAATTTGAAAAATTGGATTGTAATAAAGTCGATAACAGCAAAGATTTGAATTGTCGTGTCAATGTCAGCGTCGAAATGCCATTCTTGGGAACTCAAAGCAATACTGCCAACCTTCGTGTGACAAAGGGAAGCGATAGCTGGGTGCTGATAGATCAATAGCAAATTTATAGAAAAATGATGTTTAAACTGAACTAGCTTAAATTATAGATACAAAAAAACGAGGCACTAGACCTCGTTTTTTCATGTGTTTTAGATTTCCAACTCAGACATTACGCCTCAGATGGAATCTCACCGAATTTACCACTTTGGAAATCTACAAAAGCTTGTTTGATTTCAGCTTGAGTATTCATCACGAATGGACCATAACCTTCGATAGGCTCATTCAATGGTTCGCCTGTGAGAATCAAGAATTTTGCATCTTGATTGACCACCAGTTCAAAGTCTGCCTCACCATCTCGTGCCAAGACCGCAACACTATTGGCTTTGACCGTTTGATCGCCATTGACCACCACTTCACCATCCAAGATGACCAACATCGCATTATGTGTCACAGGGACAAAGAAGCGATGTGTGGTACCTGCTTTCAGCATACCATCCCACATGTTGACAGGTGAGTAGGTCGAAGCAGCGCCTTTTTGGTCATTCCCAGCTTGATCGTGGTAAGAGCCTGCAATCACACGCAAGTTACTACCTTCATCATCTAAAGTCACATTCGGAATCTCATCCGCACTGATACCTTGATATTTGGGTGGGGTCATTTTGTCTTTAGCTGGCAAATTCACCCAAAGCTGTACCATCTCAAATAGACCGCCCTCTTTGGCAAAGTCTGCTGAATGGAACTCTTCATGCACCACACCCGATGCCGCAGTCATCCATTGCACATCACCAGTTTTGATGGTGCCACCACCGCCACTTGAGTCACGGTGTGAAACCTCGCCACTATAGGCAATGGTCACTGTTTCAAAACCACGGTGCGGATGCGAACCCACGCCATGCTGCTCAGTAGTTGGTTGGAATGGATAAGGTGCTGCATAATCCAAAAGCAAGAACGGGCTAATCGCTTGACCTAAACGATCATAGGAAAATAGATTCCGTACTGGAAAACCATCACCGACCCAATGCATTTGGTTGTTGTTAATATTTGCGATCACTTTTCTCATGATTCACCTCCAATTCGTTATGTAGTCATTATAGGCGTTGTACTGATGAATAAATAGCCAGTAAAATCAACGTATCGTTCTATGTATGAAACGGAACAAATTTTAACTGTTGTCCTTTCCGATCAAAATCATGGCTTTGGCAACATATCAAAACTTGTATATTGCACAATGTTTCTGCATGATGTCTAAAACATAGGATGAGTTATCACAATATGAAAATCCAAAAATATATTTCAATAGCATTGACGGGATTGGCGCTGTCACTTAGTAATGCAAGTTTTGCAGATGTCGATACACTTGCTAAAAATTTAAAAAATAATTATCCAAATTTATCTGCCAAAGTCGTCGGTGAAAGTCCAGTAGACGATATTTATGAAGTGCAAGTTGCAGGCAATTTGGTCTATACAAATGAAGACGCCCGTTACTTCTTCGTGGGCAATCTTGTTGATTTTAAGAATAAAACCAACGTCACTGAACAACGTCAGCAAGAGCTGAGTCAAATCGACATCAGCCAATTGCCTTTAGAAGATGCCATTAAAAATGTCAAAGGCAACGGCGAACGTAAACTCTATATATTCAGCGATCCAGACTGCCCTTATTGCCAACGGTTGGAGCAAGAGCTCACAACGGTGAATAACGTCACGATCTACACCTTTATGATGCCACTCAAAGCACTTCACCCAAACGCAGAAACCATCGCCAAAAAAGTATGGTGTTCTGACAATCGCTACGAAGCTTGGGAAGACTATATGTTGCATCAAAAAGCACCGTCGGCATCTGAAAACTGTAATAATCCAGTCAAACAGAATATCGATCTTGCCACTCGCCTAAATGTGACGGGTACGCCTACAATGTTCTTAGAAAATGGACAGCGCATCTCTGGTGGACGCTCTGCACAAGAACTCGAAGTGATCTTAAATACGGTCAAGTAAGGCTTCAAATATATAATAAAAAAATTACTATCAATCACTTGGGCTTAGCTTTAAGGGGCGTGATATTGTAATGTGAAAGGATGGGTAAATTACAGTTTGATTCAAGTGTCTGAATCCTGCAAAGCTTGGATAATTTTTACTTTTACTTTTCAATTTCTAATAATCTATTATCTTACCCGTCAAAATACAGTAGTATAAAGTGGTTGGTTTAGGCAGTCTGAATGATTGCTAATCAAAAGAGCTAATCCACAAAAACTCGCCTCAATGACAATCCACATTTAGAAAATTACTCGCCTATGCTTAGCCACATCACACTGATAGATTTTGCCCTTGCAGACCATCTCGAACTTGAAATTCATCAAGGTTTCAACGTCCTAACGGGTGAAACTGGTGCAGGGAAATCTTTATTACTGGATGCGCTTTCGGCGTGTTTAGGTGAGCGCAGTGATGCCACACAAGTACGATATGGCAAAGAAAAAGCGGAAGTCATTGCAACTTTTGGCTATCAAAACAACAGCCCTGAACAGACTTGGCTCAAAGAACATGAATTGGAAGACGAATCAGGCGAAATCGTGATTCGTCGAGTGATCTTCGCAACAGGTCGTAGCAAAGCATGGATTAATGGTCGCCCAACTAGCCTAACAGAGTTGAAAACTTTAGGTCGCCTCTTGGTACTTCTATATAGCCAACATAGTCAGCAACAGCTTCTCGATCCACCTTATCCAAAGCGTTGGCTGGATCGTTATAGCGGATTGCAAGCACAGGCAACACAAGTAAAAAGTGCTTATCAAGCATGGCAAAAAGCCGCCAAACAATATCAATCTGCACTCGATGCACAGCATACGCGTGCCACGCAAATCGCACTGCTTGAACAACAGCTTGAAGATGTCGAGCCATTACTCGAGATTAACTATCAAGACATTGAACAAGAATACGATCGCTTGAGCCATCATGAAACCATGATGCAAGACTGTGCCTCGATCATGTTCGCCTTGGATGAGTCTGAACAAAACTTACTGCAAGAGCTGGGCAATGTGTTACGCCGTGCCGAAGCGCAACAGTCTCGCAGTCCACAGCTTGAACAGGTGTATAACAGCATCGTCAATGCACAAAGTGAGCTCGAAGATGCCAGTGCAACGCTACGTCAATTTGTCGATCGTCAGAGTTTCGATCCTGAACGTATGGAAACGCTGAATCAACAGCTTGAGCATTACCACCGCCTCGCACGTAAATATCGTATTCAACCTGATGAACTGATCGCACAACAAGCGATTTGGCAAGCTGAACTCGAACAACTGAATTTTCTCGACAATCCTGAAAAACTGGCTGAGCAAGTGAACGAGCTTGAACAAAGTTTCTTAAATGAGGCTGAACAACTCAATGACGCACGCTTAGCGGTTGCAGATGATGTTGCAAAGAAACTCAGTGAACAAGTAAAACCTTTGGCACTGCCTGAAGCATTATTCAAATTTGATTTTCAACCTTTTGAAGCACCAAATGCAGAGGGTCTGAGTGCAATCCAATTACTCTTTACTGCGAATAAAGGCATTCCACCGCAACCTTTGGCACGTGTCGCATCGGGTGGTGAACTCTCTCGTATTGCGCTAGTGATGCAAGTCATGAATGCCAGCAAAGCCGATGCTGAGGTTTTGGTGTTTGATGAGATCGACGTCGGGATTAGTGGCGGTACAGCGGAGATCGTCGGTCGTCTATTGGCAAATCTTGCCGATCATGTACAAATCCTCTGTATTACGCATCAGGCACAGGTCGCAGCACAATCCGATCAGCATTTACTGGTCAAAAAACAACAAACCGATCCTGCCAGTAGCACCATTCTCGTTTTAGATGAAGCTGAGCGCATTCATGAGTTGGCACGCATGTCAGGTGGCGTAGAGATCAACGACACCACACTACAACATGCCAAGCAACTTCGAGAGCTCAAGTTCTCCTCCAAGTAGTATTGCCCTAATGTCGTTTATTTTTCATTCACTATTCTAACTTTCTTTACGATTTATGGTTTAGATGACCAAAAAGCATTGGCTTTCTAAGCCACGTCAAGTATGTTGGAAAGATAGACTTTTCCTTTCTATAAAAAATTTTCTTAAAAGGAGATTGAATGGGTGGCAAAACAATTCCTAAAACATCGTTGTTTAATCGCACCACCACATTTGGCAGATGATTTTTTTGCCCACAGTGTGATTTATTTGGCACGGCATGATGCGGACGGCGCACAGGGGATTATGCTCAATCGCCCATCATCAGTACCAATTCGTGAATTGCTCAATGATCTTGATATTGATGCCGATCATGTCAATCCACATGCTGTGCTACACGGCGGTCCTATCCGTCCAGAAGTTGGTTTTGTTTTGCATACAGGTCAACCAACTTGGCATTCTTCAATTGCCGTGGGAGAAAATGTCTGCATCACCACGAGTAAAGATATTCTTGATGCCATCGCTCACAATGAAGGTGTCGATCAATATCAAGTCGCACTGGGCTATGCCAGTTGGGGGAAACAACAGCTTGAAGATGAAATCGCTCAGGGAGATTGGTTGGTCTGCCCTGCGGATATGGATTTGATTTTTAATCTACCGTATGACCTGCGCTGGAATGCGGCTTACGAGAAAATCGGGGTCAATCCAATTTGGCTTGCCGATGAGATTGGTCATGCCTGATTCAGATTTAAATACAACCGCACAAACCATTATGGCATTTGACTTTGGTACGCAGAAAATGGGCATTGCTGTGGGACAAAGCTTGATACAAAACACCAATCCACTTGCACTTTTCCCGATGAAAGATGGTATTCCAAACTGGGAGGATCTACTTAAAATCGTCAAGCAATGGCAACCCGATCTATTCTTAGTCGGCTTACCACTCAATATGGATGACTCTGAATCAGATCTATCCCGTCGAGCGCGAAAGTTTGCTCGTCGTCTACGTCATCAAACCAATATTGAAACATGGATGGTCGATGAACGCCTGACCACACGAGATGCACGGCAAGACTTGATGAATCTACACGCGCAGGGTCAAGCCAAACGTATTCAGGCAGATAGCTTAGCCGCAGGCTTATTATTAGAAAGTTGGTATCGTGAACCACATGGTGTTACGCCATAATCTTAAGTCTTACTACTTTTCGATTAAGGTTGTTTTAAATATGGCCAAGCTGCTTTGAGATAAATAAACATCGACCACAAGGTCAGAATCACTGCGGTATACAGCAAAATATAAGCAATCCATTCTATCGGTTGCCAGTTGAGCAAAAACACGGTGATGGCGATCATCTGAAATGCGGTTTTGTATTTACCCACGGTCGACACGGCGACATTGGTACGTGCACCGAGCTCTGCCATCCATTCACGTAGCGCAGATACGGTAATTTCACGGGAAATGATCACAATCGCTGCAAATGCCATGGTAATGGTCGGTTGCCATTGCACCAATACGATCAGAGCTGCAGCCACCATCAGCTTATCCGCCACAGGATCAAGAAATCGTCCAAACGCAGAGCTTTGATTTAAAGCACGAGCCAAATAACCATCAAACCAATCGGTGATCGCCGCCAGCACAAAGATGCCTGTCAATACCCCATGACGCAACATTGTGCCCTCATGACCATTGACCCCGACCGCAGGTGGCCAATAGGCAATGAGTAAAAAAACTGGAATAAGGACGATTCGAGCAATAGTTAAAATATTTGGAATATTCAGGATACGACCTGTCATATACACCGCCTGCGACGCCTTCCCCAAGAAAAATGAATGCATGTAAATTGATACGATGCAGTACGCACTCTATACCAAATCACCAACACTGTCGAGCAATGTACTTCGCTTTTGCTGGTCGAGCGGACATCTACTCAGCTTAAGCGAATACCGTCACTGTTTGCCGACTCAGCAATAGTAAATTTCCTGTATCATCCCAAATTTGCGCTTGTTCGGTGGCATAACCATGTTGTGCATATTCGGTATGCTCTCGATACTGTAGCCAAGCATTGCTCTTTAAAACATTGCTCTCTAGGTTGTCATCACCAACAAAAGTGAGATGCCACGTCAATGAATTGGCTGGTGATGGCGTATCACATACCGCCGTCACACCCGGTGGCCAAATATCTGCCAAAGCGATCAAATGTGCTGCTTGCATCGCCATCTGACTGACTTCAGGTTTAAATCGGAACCAACCACCAAAGTCCGCCGAAGCACCTGCTTGAAATGGCATAGAGCCTTCAGCCCAGTATAGATCATAATGCTGAAAGCATTCTGGAATCATGCCTTTGACATAAGGCATTTTCGCTAAGGTACTGCGCTCAGGAAAATGAGGGGATGTGGGTAACCGATCAATACTCACCGCAGACTGTCGTGCTTTACCAAAGCTCGCCACCATGATGGTTTGCACTTGATCATTTTGCCAAAGTCGAGCTTCTAAGGTCGTCACCGAGCCACCTTCTCGCAGAACCTCAACGGTGATTTTTGAAGTTTGATGTTGTACGGGACCAACAAAGGTAAAACTGGCGCTGAGCGGCTTACGCTCGGCATCACCAAGCACCAGTTGCGCTCTCGCCATCAATAGCGCCGCAACAAAGCCACCAAAAACAGTACGCCCCTGTCCCCAGCCCCTGGGCATTTCAAACTCTTCATTTTGGGAAATATATGTTAAAGCTTGATCAAAGTTCATAAGATGCTAATAATAAATACAACAAAGTGCATAGATAGTGACAATTACACATGCAATTGTGAATGATCTTTTTGTCCAGATATTTTAATCATTTTGGTCATTACACAGCATTAATTAACGTATCATTCATGCAACACTTTATAAATCATCCGAGCCATCGCACTGCCTATGCCATTGACTGCCATTAGTTCTTTTTCTGTGGCACGAAGCACGCCTTGTATCCCTCCAAAATGGGTCAGCAAATCACGACGGCGCTTTTCGCCTAGACCGGGGATGACTTCAAGCACTGATCCTGCTCTCTTTTTGTCTCGTTTGGCACGATGTTTAGTGATGGCAAAACGATGTGCTTCGTCACGTACCTGTTGAATCAAATGCAAAGCCTTGTGATCTTCTGCCAATTGGATTTTCGTGCCATCGGTAAAGTGTAAGGTTTCCAAGCCTGGTTTTCGACCTTCGCCTTTCGACACGCCAATCATGAAGGCGTCTAATCCCAGCTCCTGCATGACTTCCATAGCCATATGCAACTGTCCTTTACCGCCATCAATCAACAGCAAATCGGGTAACATATTTTTCTTATAGCGACGAGTGAGCGCCTGACGCATCGCCGCATAATCATCACCACCAGTAATGTCTTGAATGGCAAACTGACGATAATCTCGCTTACGTGCACCGCCTTGATCAAAGACCACACACGAGGCTATCGGCGACTCGCCCATAGTATGACTAATATCAAAACATTCAATGCGGTCAATCGGTCGATCAAGCACTTGCTCCAGTTGGTGAAAACGCTCATTTAGCTCCAAATGATTGGCGAGTTTGCCTTTGATGGCATGTTGCACATTCATTTCAGCAAGCTGTTGCCATTCGGCACGGATTTCTCGGACTTGATGTTTAATCTGAATTTTCTTGTCAAAATGCTGTTTGAGCGCATCTTCTAATAGTTTTTGATCGGGTAACGCCACATTAACGATTAACTCGCTAGGAATTTCATCAGCCACCTGAAAATAAAAATTGGCAATAAAATCACTCATAATTTGTGCAGCATCATTGCCTTGCATATCAGGAAAATAGCTCTTGCCACCAAGCATCCGACCATTACGCACATGCATGATTTGCACGCACACTACTCCTGCCTGAAACGCAATCGCCAAAATATCCGCTTCGCCTTTGATCTTATAAATTGCTTGCTGTGACTGCACTTCCCGCAGTAAACCTAATCGATCTCGATAAAAAACCGCTTTTTCAAATTCAAGCTTTTCAGCCGCCTGCTCCATTTTTTCAATCAGTTCGGTATTCAGCTCTTTGGTATCACCCTTGAGAAAGCGAATTGAATTTTGCACATCTTGTGCATACTCTTCAGGGGAAATCAGTCCGACACAGGGCGCCGAACAGCGTTTGATTTGATATTGCAAACATGGACGTTTACGCTGTGTAAAATAAGAATTTTCACATTGTCGTACATTAAATAATTTCTGCAAACTAAGTAGCATATCTCTTGCGTTATAGGCACTCGGATAAGGTCCAAAAAATTTGCCAACCTGATGCTTGCCCTTGCCTCGTCCACTGGCGATGCGTGGATAGGGTTTATCCGCCGAAACAAAGATATAGATATAGGATTTATCGTCACGGAGCATGACGTTATATGGCGGACGATGCTGTTTAATCAGGTTTTGTTCGAGTAGTAAGGCTTCAGTTTCTGAGCGCACCACCAAAGTTTCAATATCATAAATCCGTGACACCAGCGCCTGTGTCTTAGGATGTTCAATGGTTTTGACAAAATAGCTAGAGATGCGATTTTTAAGATTTTTGGCTTTACCCACGTACAACAGCTCACCATCTTTACCAAGCATTTTATAAATACCTGGCAAAGTGGTCATGTGGCTCAGTAGATTATTAATATGGGCTTTGGCGTTTGGGTTCACTCAATGTACATCGTGGCTAAATCTTGAAGTATTATATGGTGTGTTGTGGTTTAACATTCAAGGGAAATGCTGTTAAAAGCAAACTCTTAAACATCGAAAAAATAATTAAGAATGATTCTTTTTCTGTTAAGTGTGACTTTAAAATGAAAGATTAATGCAAATATAATTAAAAAATGCTTGCTTTTTGCACAGTAACTGCTTATTATGCGTTCAAGATATTTGGTATCTGCAATTTCTCCTTATATTTTTGATTTTGAATCAAATTTAACAGCTTTAACGATTGTGATTTTATAGCTTATCCCCCTCGGATAAGCTTTTTTTTGCCTATTCATTTTGTATTAGGCAAATGCAAAGCATAAAAAACCTGACGAATCAGGTTTTTATACTTAATATTTTTTCTAAAAACTTAGCCTAGCTTGATATTAGAACGGCAAATCATCATCAGGCTCATTACTTCCTTGTTGTGGTTGAGCTTTCGGCGCTTGATTATTCCCTGCATATCCACCAGCCGCAGGTGCTGCATAGTTTGGATTGTTGTAGCCACCTTGATTGTTGCCTGAGTTATTGCCCTGATTAAAACGTGGTGCGTCAAAGCCACTATTGTTCTGACCATAGTTTTGGTTGTTATAACCACCATCTTGTTGTGGACGTGAGTCGAGCATCTGCATCTGGTCGCCACGAATTTCGGTGGTATAACGCTCTTGACCATTTTGATCCGTCCATTGACGGGTACGCAATGAGCCTTCGATATAGACTTTTGAGCCTTTTTTCAAATATTGTTGAGCGATTTCACCAAGTTTATTATTTAATGTAATACGGTGCCATTCGGTATTTTCTTTGCGTTCGCCTGTATTTTTATCTGTCCAAGACTCACTGGTGGCAATGGAAAAATTACAAATTGATCCGCCATTTGGAAAGGTTTTTGATTCAGGGTCACGTCCTAAGGTACCAACTAAAATCACCTTATTCACTCCGCGCATGCGCTATTCCTCTTATAGATGTCTATTTTGTTCGAATACTTTAATCGAGATTGCCTTAGATCGCTAGCTCTTGATTGAGCAAGCGCGACAATTCTTGTCTCTCTGTATCTGTAATTTGTTGTTTATCCACTTTGATGTAGGCGACCTGTTTTTCAGGCATGACTACGACCTCTTCAATACCATGAACAGCCAGTAAAAGTGAAGTCCAATCATCCATTTTTTCTGTTTCAGGGAGTGTCACCACGAGTGAAGATAGATAGCGAGGTTGATTGAGTTGAAAAGTGACCAGCAACCAAATGATGGCAATACCTGCCAAGATTGCCCAGCCTAAGCCAATCTGGTGCATACTCAGTAAAAAACCGCCCAATGTCCCACCAAAAAATGCCCCTAGAAACTGAAAACTCGAGTTCACACCCATTGCAGTCGATTTGGACTGGATCGGTGCAGATTTGGATAGCCACGATGGGAGTAGTGCTTCCATGACATTAAAGGCGATAAAAAATAACGCCAAACCGCAGAGCAGACCATATTTATTATTATAGCCCAGTGCCATAATGATTAAGCCCAAGACGATGGCAACCACCGCAGTGATAAAAATACCACGCATCTGTCGATATTTTTCCGCCAAAATAATACTTGGAAAAGCAAAAAATAAGCTGATCAATAAGAGTGGCAAATACACCCAACCATGATGCGCGAGCGGTATGCCTGCATATTCAATCAACTGCGATGGCACAAATACAAACATTGCTGTCAGCAGTAAATGCAACATAAAAATCGACACGTGCAAACGGTTCAAGTCTGCCATGCCAAGCACTTGCTTAAGTTGTGTGAGATAGCCTTGCGGTGCGACTTGATAATGTCGAGTGACTTTCGGTACGAGCAGTAACATTAGCATTGCCAATGTGCCCATGATGGTGGTCACCCAAAATAGCCCTGAAATGCCGACTTGCTCGGTGAGCCACGGACCGATACTAAAGGCGAGCATGAAAGACAGTCCAATGCTCATGCCCATAAATGCCATGGCTTTGGAACGCTGTTCTTCACGTGTTACATCGGAGAGTAATGCCATCACCACAGCAGATACCGCACCTGCACCTGCAATCGCTCGACCAATAATCACGCCATAGATCGAATCAGATAAAGCGGCGATCGCACCACCCAAAGCAAACAGCGCTAAACCTAAAATGATTAATGGTTTTCGACTAAAGCGATCGGCTATTAAGCTAAATGGAATCTGTAAAAAGGCTTGGCTCAGTCCATAAATACCAACCGCCAAACCAATCAATGCAGGTGTCGCACCATGATATTGCTGACCTGCAACCGCAAAGACAGGAATAATCATAAATAAGCCCAACATGCGCAGTGCAAAAATACTGCTGAGTGCGAATGTTGAGCGGATTTCAAGTTTATTCATATCAAGGTGGCTTAAAGCAGTTCATTAGAAAAATTTGAATGCAGTAATTATAAAGCAAATCCTCGATATCACCAGTCAAAAATCCATATCGATTACTTGAGAGCAATGCAAAATTTCAAAGCTGATGATTTAACTTTGCTGAGAATTATCTCTGTCTGCGTTATATGTTTCTTTAGATACGTCGTCTTGTTTAAAGTTCACCGTGGTACTTGTCGGATCCCAAACCAACTGACGCATTGGGAATGGAATACTGATGCCTGCGTCAAACAGTGCAGGTTTCACCAAGGTTAACACTTCATCGCTGAGTTCGACTTCTTCCTTGCGATTGGGTGGACTAATCCAAAAACGGATGTCTAGGTTGACACTAGAGTCACCCATTTCTTTGACCAAAACTTTCGGTTCAGGAATATCGAGTACGCCTTCAATATTTTTTAATTGCTCAAGGATGACTTTCTTCGCCAATGGGATATCGTCATCATAGCCAATGCCGACCCCGACGCTGATACGGCGATGACGATAAAACGTATTGACCACAATGCGATTGGTGTACAGTTCACTATTTGGAATCACGACTAAACGATTGTCATAGGTGCGAATTGTGGTTGCTCGGATTTCAATATCTTCGACCGTTCCTTCATGATCTTGCGACTTGATTTGATCACCGATATGAAATGGACGAGTGATCAAAATCAATAAGCCTGCGAGTAAGTTTTGAAAAATATCTTTAAAAGCAAAGCCAATTGCAATCCCGCCCACGCCTAATGCACCAAATAGCGAACCTGCATTGAGTGATGGAAAGATGATGGTAATTGCAATCAACAAGCCAATAATGATCACACTCCAGCGTGCTATTCGCCCGAGAACAAGTCCGACTTCACGAGCCTGACGAGATTTCACAGCGAGCTTGATGACCAGTTGTTTGACCAGACTTGCAACGAACCAAAATATCAGTAGAACAACCAGTGCGACCAAGATGTTAGGTAATATTTTTAAGAAATCAGTCATCATACTGCTGATTTTGGTCATGGTGATGGAGAGGTCGGGTAGCATATTGAACAGTGTCCTTGGTCTGATATTTAGTGAAATTGGCGATCAGCTCTACATTTTAACTTATCGCATTTAGCAAGGATCGAATAGCGCCATTCTGTTTCTTTTTTATTCCGATTGATCACGATGTCAAAGTTTTACGATTATGAATTATCGATGAATTTACGGATAGATAAAAGAAAAAACACAGGGCTTGAAGATTAGCAATTGATCATCATATACAATAGGTTCTCAATTTTTAGCCAAATAACAACAGGACAATTGAATGAGTCAAAGTCATATTCGCATTCGTGGTGCACGTACCCACAACTTGAAAAATGTGTCTTTGGACATTCCACGTGACAAATTTGTCGTCATCACTGGGCTATCAGGTTCAGGAAAATCATCACTTGCGTTTGATACTTTATATGCCGAAGGTCAGCGTCGCTATGTCGAATCGCTGTCCGCTTATGCACGTCAGTTTTTATCGCAAATGGAAAAACCCGAAGTCGATGCCATCGAGGGTTTAAGTCCTGCGATTGCGATTGAGCAAAAATCCACCAGTCACAACCCACGTTCGACGGTCGGTACGATCACCGAAATTTATGACTATCTGCGTTTGCTCTATGCACGTGTCGGTACGCCGTATTGTCCTGAACATGACTTGCCGATGGTTGCGCAAACCGTGTCGGAAATGGTCGATGAAATCCGTGCGCTTCCAGAAGATACGGCGATTATGCTCCTTGCGCCAGTAGTGCGTGAGCGCAAAGGCGAATACAGTACTTTATTTGAGAAGCTACAAGGACAAGGCTTTGTCCGTGCCCGTGTTGATGGTGAAATCATTGATATTGATACGCCACCCGAACTCGATAAAAAGAAAAAACATACCATCGAAGTGGTGGTTGATCGTTTTAAAGTCCGTGATGATTTGGGGAATCGTATCGCTGAATCCATCGAAACGTCTCTACGACTCGGCGGTGATTTGGTGACTTTATCATGGATGAAAGGCGAACATCCTGACCGTATTTTCTCGGCAAAACATAGTTGTCCGCAGTGTGATCGTGCGGTGGCGGAGCTTGAGCCACGTTTATTCTCATTTAATAATCCCTTTGGTGCATGTCCTGTTTGTGATGGTTTGGGCACTCGTAGCCATTTTAGCCCTGACAAAATCGTACCAAATACTGAGCTGAGCCTCAGTCAAGGCGCAATACGTGGTTGGGATCGTCAGCGTCCGTACTATTTCACCATCGTGCAAAAAGTCGCTGGACACTTCGAGATTCCGATGGATCAGCCGTGGCAAGACTTGGATAAAGCCCAACAAAAAGTCATTCTGCAAGGTTCAGGCAAAGAAAAAGTCGATCTGTCTTATGTTGATGAGCGTGGTCGTAAGCACAATCGGGTGTCGCCATTTGAAGGCGTGTTGCCGTACATGGAGCGTCGCTACCGTGAAACCGAAAGTAACTACGTGCGAGAGGATTTGGCGCAATATCTGTCCAATGCGGCATGTAGTAGCTGTGAAGGTTCACGACTCAATGAAATCTCACGTCATGTCCGAGTGTTAGACAAAACCATTGCCAATATCACGCAAATGTCGATTGGCGAAGCGGAAAATTATTATCAAGGCATTGAGCTAGAAGGCGCAAAAGGTGAAATCGCTGATAAGATTTTTAAAGAAATTCGAGAGCGTTTACAGTTTTTGGTGAGTGTGGGTTTGAATTATCTCAGCCTTGCGCGTTCAGCAGAAACCTTGTCAGGCGGTGAAGCACAGCGTATTCGTTTGGCGTCGCAGATTGGCGCAGGCTTGATGGGCGTGATGTACGTGCTGGATGAGCCGTCGATTGGACTGCATCAACGGGATAATGATCGTTTGCTACAAACCTTGATTCGCTTGCGTGATTTAGGTAATACCGTGTTGGTGGTGGAACATGATGAAGATGCCATTCGTGCCGCTGACCATATCATTGATATTGGACCGGGTGCGGGTGTGCATGGTGGTGAGATCATCGCCGAAGGCACAGCGCAAGATTTGGCAGATCATAAAGATTCGCTGACTGGACAATATCTTTCAGGAAAATTGAAGATCGCCGTACCGAAAGAACGTAAAACTTCGCCACGTCCAGATGAAACCATTCGCCTCACAGGTGCGAGCGGACATAACCTAAAAAATGTCAGCTTAACTTTACCGACTGGTGTGATGACTTGCGTGACTGGTGTATCAGGTTCAGGAAAATCGACCTTGATTAACCGTACTTTATTGCCATTGGCATTAACGCAACTTAACGGCGCAACCACGCTCACAGCGGAAAAGTTTGAATCCATTGATGGATTACAGTTCTTAGATAAAGTCGTGGATATTGATCAAAGCCCGATTGGTCGTACACCACGCTCGAATCCTGCAACCTATACAGGATTATTCACGCCGATCCGTGAACTGTTTGCACAGACACCCGAAGCACGAGCGCGTGGCTATGCCGCAGGGCGATTCTCGTTCAATGTTAAAGGTGGTCGCTGTGAAGCCTGCGAAGGTGATGGCATGATCAAAGTGGCGATGCACTTCTTGCCCGATATGTATGTGCCGTGCGATGCCTGTCATGGCAAGCGCTATAACCGTGAAACTTTAGAAGTGCATTACAAAGGCAAAAATATTTCTGAAGTGTTGGAAATGACCGTAGAAGATGCGGCGCAATTCTTCGATGCGATTCCAACCATTCACCGTCGTTTGGAAACGTTGAATGATGTGGGCTTGGGTTATATCCGTCTTGGACAAGCGGCGACAACTTTATCAGGTGGTGAAGCACAGCGGGTTAAACTGGCTCGTGAACTTGCCAAACGTGATACAGGCAAGACCTTGTATGTGCTGGACGAGCCAACTACTGGCTTACATTTCCATGATATTGCCAAGCTACTGGATATTTTGCATACGCTTCGTGAAAAAGGGAATACCATTGTGGTGATTGAGCATAACTTGGATGTGGTGAAAACTGCCGATTGGATTATTGATCTTGGACCAGAAGGTGGCTCGGGTGGCGGGGAAATTATTGCCGAAGGTACGCCTGAACAAGTCGCAAAAGTGAAAAAGTCGCATACAGGACATTTCTTAAAGCCATTGTTGAAATAGCCTTTAAGATTTACTTTGAAAATAAAAAAGCTGAAGCGTTAATCACTTCAGCTTTTTTAATGCACTTTATTTTTAAAGGTTTACTTTTTTGATAAATCCACCGCAGACGTAAATAGAATATCGGTCGATGAGTTGAGTGCGGTTTCCGTCGAGTCTTGCAAGACGCTAATCACCATACCGATTGCCACGACTTGCATGGCAGTTTCTGATGAAATCCCAAATAGACCACACGCCACTGGAATCAAAAGCAGTGAACCACCTGCTACACCTGACGCACCACATGCTGTCACCACAGACACCACAGACAATACCACCATCGTGAAAAAGTCGACTTCAATATTCATGGTATTCACCGCAGCCAAAGTCAAAATGGTAATGGTCACCGCAGCTCCTGCCATGTTGATGGTTGCACCGAGTGGGATGGACACACTTGCGGTCGATTCAGAGACACCTAGACGCTTTGCCAAGTCTAAATTCACAGGAATATTCGCCGCCGAGCTACGGGTAAAGAATGCGGTAATGCCACTTTCTTCTAAGCACTTAAACACCAACGGATATGGATTCTTTTTCATCACGATAGCAACCAAGATCGGATTGATGATCAATGCCACAAAAGCCATCGTCGCTACCAAGACCACGATCAAATGCGCATAATTGGTGAGTGTATCCAAACCTGCCTGTGCAAAAGTCGCCACGACCAAACCAAAAATCCCCAGTGGCGCAAAGCTAATTACAATACGAATAATGCTATTCACCCCATCGGCAATATCTGTGAGGACTTGGCGTGTGGTATCTGATGCATGTCGTAATGCAATGCCTAGACCTACAGCCCATGCAAGAATCCCAATAAAATTCGCCTCATGCAATGCCGTCACAGGATTGCTAATAAAGTTGAGTAATAAGGTTTTGAGGACTTCAGCGATACTACTGGGCGGTTGCAGTTGTGTTTCAGGATCAATGGTGAGAATAAGTGTACTTGGAAAAAGATTGCTTGCGATCACGGCAGTCGTTGCAGCGAGCAACATGCCGATCACGTACATGCCTAAAATCGGCTTGAGGTTGCTTGCTCCTTGACCGACTTTAAAATTGGCAATCGACGCAAGGACTAAAATAAAGACCAAAATCGGTGCAACCGACTTCAACGCCTTCATGAATAAGTCACCCAATATGCTGACATAACTTGCAGACTCAGGGAAAAAATATGCCACTAGACCACCTAAAACGATGGCGATCAAAATACCTGAAACTAAGCTTAGACGAGCTAGGGCTGAAAACATAACCGAGCCTTTTGAACAATATTTATTTTGAAAAAATAGAAACCCAGCGAATTATTTTATAATAAAAATTGATAAGACAGTAATTTTTTAGGAATATGTTGATTTAAGATTTTGAATTACATAAATTTCTGTGCTAAAAATCCTGTTAAAGTTAAATGTCAGTTAGTATTCCACCCACGCAGACGCCTACGGTGTCTGCGTGGGTGGATTGTAAGGGGCTAATGCCCCTTAAACCCAAAATTGAAAGCACATTTAAAAATTAGAAGCCTATTTGTATGAGTTTACTATTCTAATGACGAGCGCTTTCCCTATCTCCACCCGAATTGTAGTATCATAATTGAATAGATTTGCTGATTGAATGATCGGCACCCGATGCAAGTTTTGCTAGAGGAAATCTCAGGTTTCACTCAAGCATCTAATTTTTTGGAAGTACTCATGCCTGATTATCGTTCGAAAACATCAACACATGGTCGTAATATGGCTGGTGCACGTGGCTTATGGCGTGCAACAGGAATGAAAGATGAAGACTTTGGTAAGCCGATTATTGCCGTGGTCAACTCATTTACCCAATTTGTTCCGGGTCACGTCCATCTCAAAGATTTAGGTCAGTTGGTGGCTCGTGAGATCGAAGCATCAGGCGGTGTAGCCAAAGAGTTTAATACTATTGCAGTCGATGACGGTATTGCGATGGGTCATGATGGCATGCTGTATTCACTGCCATCTCGTGATTTGATTGCGGATTCGGTCGAGTATATGGTCAATGCGCACTGTGCCGATGCGATGGTATGTATCTCAAACTGTGACAAAATCACACCGGGAATGCTCATGGCGGCAATGCGTCTAAACATTCCAGTGGTATTCGTATCAGGTGGTCCAATGGAAGCAGGAAAGGTCAAATTCCGTGGCGATGAAAAAGCCATTGACCTTGTTGATGCAATGGTCGTTGCCGCTGATGAAAATTATACTGATGAAGAAGTTGAAGCTTTTGAACGTTCAGCGTGCCCGACTTGTGGTTCTTGCTCAGGTATGTTTACTGCCAATTCAATGAACTGTTTGACCGAGGCTTTGGGATTATCACTTCCGGGTAACGGTTCGATCGTGGCAACTCATGCCAACCGTAAAAAATTATTCTTAAAAGCAGGGCAATTGGTCGTTGATTTATGTCGTCGTCATTATGAACAAAATGATTACAGCATCTTGCCTCGTTCGATTGCGACCAAAGCTGCTTTTGAAAATGCAATGACACTCGATATTGCCATGGGCGGTTCGACCAATACCGTATTGCACTTATTAGCCGCAGCGCATGAAGCGGAAGTGGACTTTAGTATGGATGACATTGATGTGTTATCTCGTAAAGTCCCTGTGTTGTCTAAAGTTGCACCTGCAAAATCTGATGTGCATATGGAAGACGTACATCGTGCGGGCGGGATTATGGCGATTCTCGGAGAGCTTGACCGTGCAGGCTTGCTTGATACCTCGGTCAGCACCGTGCATGAAAAAACTATGAAAGATGCACTGGATAAGTGGGACATTATTCGACATGAAGACCCTGAAATTTATGAATTTTATCGTTCATCACCGGGTGGTATTCCAACTCAAGTAGCGTTCTCACAAGATCGTTATTACTCCACTTTGGACGGCGACCGTGAAAAAGGTGTGATTCGCAGTGCAGAGCATGCCTTCTCACAAGACGGTGGTTTAGCGGTACTTTATGGCAATATTGCGCTGGATGGTTGTATTGTCAAAACCGCAGGTGTTGATGAATCGATTTTGAAATTCAACGGGACTGCTCGTGTTTTTGAAAGTCAGGATTCGGCAGTTGAAGCGATTCTCGGTGGCAAAATCGTAGCCAACGATGTGGTAGTGATTCGCTACGAAGGCCCTCGTGGCGGACCAGGTATGCAAGAAATGCTGTACCCAACCAGTTATCTCAAGTCCAAAGGTTTGGGTAAAGACTGTGCGTTGGTGACGGATGGTCGCTTCTCTGGCGGTTCATCAGGCTTGTCGATTGGTCACGTTTCCCCAGAAGCAGCAGAAGGCGGTGCGATTGGATTGGTGGAAGATGGCGATCAGATTCAGATCGATATTCCAAATCGTACTATTCACCTTGATATTGATGATGCAACCATGGCGCATCGCCGTCATCAACAAGAGGAAAAAGGCTGGCATCCTGCAGAAGAGCGTAAACGTAAAGTATCGAAGTCTTTGAAAATTTATGCGATGCACTCGACCAGTGCTGCTAAAGGTGCGGTACGCGTGCTTTAAGTTTTTATATGTCCTTTGATATTGGAAAATATTAACCATTGTGTTTATAGAGTCAATTGAATAAACGCTTATAATCATTATTGAAAAAGCAACCTACGTGTTGCTTTTTTATTGCTTATATTTCTAAAAAACAAAAAAGAGCCCCGAAGGACTCTTTTTGATCAAGCTATTGCTGCTTAAAACTGCTCTTCATTGAACGCTTGGCTCAAGGCTTGATCGACTTCAGAAAAGTCATTTGTAAGCTCTTGCTCTGCATCTTCAGCTTCTTGACGACGACGTTCCAAGTGATGCGCAAGACCTGTACCCGATGGAATCAAACGACCCACCACGACATTCTCTTTTAGACCACGTAGATCATCTTCTTTGCCAGTTACCGCAGCTTCAGTCAAGACACGAGTGGTTTCTTGGAATGATGCCGCAGAGATGAACGAGTCAGTCGACAACGATGCTTTGGTGATACCCATCAATTGACGATCAAATTTCGCAGGGAATTTGTTTTGTGCCAATAGTGCTTGGTTTTCACCTACTACACGGATGTAGTCGACTTGTTCGCCTTTAATAAAGCTTGAATCACCACCTTCGGTAATTTCCACTTTACGGAGCATCTGACGTACGATCACTTCGATGTGCTTATCGTTGATTTTTACACCTTGTAAGCGGTAAACGTCTTGCACTTCATTCACGATGTAGTTGGTCAATGCCACTTCACCTTTGAGACGCAAGATGTCATGCGGGTTTTGTGGACCATCAGAGACCACTTCACCACGTTCTACACGCTCGCCTTCGAACATGTTGATTTGACGCCATTTTGGAATCAATTCTTCATACACTTCTGAGCCGTCATCAGGTGTGATTACCAAACGGTTTTTACCTTTGGTTTCTTTACCAAAGCTCACCACACCAGAGATTTCTGCAAGGATGGCATGCTCTTTTGGCTTACGTGCTTCGAACAAGTCAGCAACACGTGGTAGACCACCTGTAATATCACGTGTACGTGAAGACTCTTGTGGTACACGACCGATAACATCACCGACACCGATGCTTTCACCATCACGTACGGTCAAGATGGTGTTCTGTGGCAAGAAGTAGAATTGCTCTTCACCATCTACTGTATCCAATACCACCGCTGGACGTAAGTCTTTGCCTGATGCAGGACGTGAAGTCACAGGTAAGATTTCAACTGTGCTCATACCTGTTGCTTCATCCGTCTTCGATGTTGCAGTGACACCATCAGCGATTTGGCTGAAACGTGCTTTACCCGCAACTTCGGTAACAAGTGGATGCGTATGCGGATCCCATGTTGCCACGATACCGCCAGCTTCTACTGCTTCACCGTCTTTAATCAAGATCGATGCACCATACGGCACTTTATAACGCTCACGCTCACGACCAATCTCATCAGCGATACCAATCTCACCTGAACGAGACGTCGTCACCAAGTGACCTTTGGCATGTTGTACTGTCTTGATGTTGTGGAAACGCACGGTACCTTTGTTGCGCACTTGCACGCTGTTGGCTGCCGAAGTTCGGCTCGCTGCACCACCGACGTGGAATGTACGCATCGTCAACTGTGTACCTGGCTCACCAATAGATTGCGCTGCCATAACACCGACAGACTCGCCTGGATTGACGATATGACCACGTGCAAGATCACGACCATAACATTTCGAACATACGCCGAAGTCAGCCTCACAAGCAATGACTGAGCGTACTTTCATCTCATCGACACCCGCTTCTTCCAAACGAGTTGCCATTTGCTCATCAATGAAAGTATTACGTGGGAATTTCACTTCACCATCAATGATCACATCTTCTGCAATCACACGACCAAGAACACGATCACGCAATGGCTCGATCACGTCACCACCTTGAATCAATGGAGACATCATTAGACCATCTAAAGTGCCACAATCTTGCTCAGTGATCACCAAATCTTGCGCTACGTCAACGAGACGACGTGTCAAGTAACCTGAGTTCGCAGTTTTCAGTGCGGTATCTGCCAAACCTTTACGTGCACCGTGTGTTGAGATGAAGTACTGAAGTACGGTCAAACCTTCACGGAAGTTCGCTTTAATTGGCGTTTCGATGATCGAACCATCTGGTTTCGCCATCAAACCACGCATACCTGCAAGCTGACGAATCTGCGCCGCACTACCACGAGCACCTGAGTCAGACATCATGTAGATTGAGTTAAATGATTTTTGCTTTTCTTCAACGCCGTCACGGTTGACAATGCTCACAGAAGATAAGTTATCCATCATCGCTTTGGCAACTTGGTCGTTGGTACGTGCCCAAATATCGACCACTTTGTTATAGCGCTCACCCGCAGTTACAAAACCTTGTTCGAACTGCTGTTCGATTTCACGGACTTCAGCTTCTGCTTTGTCAATGATTTGGTCTTTAGTCGGTGGAATCACCATGTCTTCCATACCAACAGATACACCTGAGCGAGTCGCTTGACGGAAGCCCAAATACATCAATTGATCGGCAAAGATCACCGTATCTTTCAAACCGAGTTTACGGTAGCAAGAGTTGATCAGCTTCGATAAGTTTTTCTTGGTCATTTCCACGTTGATTTCAGCGAAGCTCAGACCCGCAGGTACCACTTCCCACAGCAAGCAACGACCTGGTGTGGTATCGACAACCAAAGTTTCTTGATGACGTTCACCTGACTCGCTGATCACTGTTTGATGCACACGTGCCTTCACACGAGCGTGCATTGCCACTTGACCAGTTGCGAGTGCACGGTTGACTTCGTGGGTATCTGCAAACACCATGCCTTCGCCTTTGGCATTCACTGCATCACGAGTGATGTAGTACAGACCCAAGACCACGTCCTGAGAAGGAACGATGATCGGCTCACCATTGGCAGGTGACAAAATATTGTTGGTCGACATCATCAAAGCACGTGCTTCGAGCTGTGCTTCAAGTGTCAATGGTACGTGTACTGCCATTTGGTCACCGTCAAAGTCGGCGTTAAATGCTGTACATACCAAGGGATGTAGACGAATCGCTTTACCTTCGATCAATACAGGCTCGAACGCTTGTAGACCCAAACGGTGAAGTGTTGGTGCACGGTTCAACATCACTGGATGCTGACGAATCACGTGAGCAAGTACGTCCCAAACTTCTGGCGTTTCACGCTCAACCATTTTCTTCGCAGCTTTAATGGTTGTTGCTTGACCAGTCGATTGTAGTTTGGCAAAGATAAATGGTTTGAATAGCTCAAGTGCCATTTTCTTCGGTAGACCACATTGGTGCAAACGTAGTGTAGGACCTACGGTAATTACCGAACGACCAGAGTAATCGACACGCTTACCGAGCAAGTTTTGACGGAAACGACCTTGCTTACCTTTGATCATATCAGCCAAAGATTTCAATGGGCGTTTGTTTGAACCAGTGATTGCACGACCACGACGACCGTTGTCAAGCAAGGCATCAACAGATTCTTGCAACATACGTTTTTCGTTACGCACAATGATGTCTGGTGCAGACAAGTCAAGAAGACGTTTCAAACGGTTGTTACGGTTGATCACACGACGATAAAGATCGTTCAAGTCCGAAGTCGCAAAACGACCACCTTCAAGTGGTACCAGTGGACGCAAATCTGGTGGAAGTACTGGTAATACATTCATTACCATCCACTCAGGCTTGTTGTTTGAGTCTTTGAACGCTTCCATCAATTTCAAACGTTTAGACATTTTCTTGAGTTTAGTTTCAGAAGATGTCTGTGGAATTTCTTCACGTAAACGAGAAATTTCAGCTTCAAGATCAATGTCTTTCAACAAATCTTGAACCGCTTCAGCACCCATTTTCGCTGCGAATTCATCACCATACTCTTCCAAAGCATTGTAATAATCTTCGTCAGTTAATAATTGATACTTCTCAAGCGTAGTCATGCCTGGATCAGTCACGACATAAGATTCGAAATACAATACACGTTCGATATCACGTAGCGTCATATCAAGTAATAGACCGATACGGGACGGTAATGATTTTAAGAACCAAATATGTGCAACTGGTGACGCAAGGTCGATGTGACCCATACGCTCACGACGTACTTTTGCAGTAGTGACTTCAACGCCACATTTTTCACAAATGACGCCTTTATATTTCATCCGCTTGTATTTACCACACAAGCATTCGTAATCTTTGACTGGTCCAAAGATTTTGGCACAGAACAAGCCGTCACGTTCAGGCTTAAACGTACGGTAGTTGATGGTTTCAGGCTTTTTCACTTCGCCATGAGACCACGATTTAATCACTTCAGGTGATGCTAAGCCAATACGGATACGATCAAACTCAAATGGGGTTTGACCATCGTTATCCGTTTTTTTGCGCATGATATCGAGCAAGTCTTTCAATTTTTTTCTCCGTTTGCCGAGGCGTATCGCTCACTCGGCTGGGTCAAAACTGGGTATTTTCAAATCTCCCCTAACCCCTGTTTTCATAAGAGGTGAGGCGCGGTTAAAGCGCCGCAAGGGGGATTACTTAGTCACCATTTTTCAGTTCAATGTTGATACCTAAAGAACGGATCTCTTTGGTCAATACGTTGAATGACTCAGGCATACCTGGATCCATATAATGGTTACCATCAACGATGTTCTTATAGATACGGGTACGACCTTCGACGTCATCTGACTTGACTGTCAACATCTCTTGAAGAGTGTACGCAGCACCATAAGCCTCAAGTGCCCAAACCTCCATCTCACCGAAACGCTGACCACCGAATTGTGCTTTACCACCAAGTGGTTGTTGCGTCACTAATGAGTAAGAACCAGTCGAACGTGCATGCATCTTGTCATCCACCAAGTGGTTGAGTTTGAGCATGTACATATAACCCACAGTCACAGGACGATCAAACTTATCACCAGTACGACCATCGAACAACTCGACTTGACCTGTACGTGAGTAGCTTGCAAGCTCGAGCAATTCTTTGATTTGACCTTCTTCTGCACCGTCAAATACAGGGGTTGCCAGTGGAACACCACCACGCAAGTTACCTGCAAGTTTTAGCACTTCTTCATCAGTCAAGCTGTTGAGATCTTCTTGCGTACCGCCAACTTTGTTGTAGATCTTGTCTAAGAAGTCACGTAGATCAGCCATCGCACGTTGTTGCTTGATCATCTTGTCGATTTGCTCGCCTAAGCCTTTTGCAGCTAGACCCAAATGCGTTTCAAGAATCTGACCTACGTTCATACGAGATGGTACACCCAATGGGTTTAACACCACATCGACTGGTACACCATTGGCATCGTGTGGCATGTCTTCGACTGGCAAGATGTTCGAAACAACACCTTTGTTACCATGACGACCCGCCATCTTATCACCCGGTTGGATACGACGTTTCACAGCCAAGTACACTTTAACGACTTTCAACACACCGTGAGTAAGCTCATCACCTTGTGCGATTTTGCGTTTCTTCTCTGCGAATTTTTCATCAATCTCTTGGCTCTTCTCTTGTAAGAATGCCAAAATTTGATTCATACGCTCCGCAACATCTTCGTCATTGGCTTGAACTTCTTTCAAATCAACAAACTCAAGACCAGACAACACGTCCGCAGTCAGCTTATCGCCGCGTTTGGTTGTACCACCACCGTTCGATGTTTGACCATCAAGTAGGCGAATCATACGTTCACGTGCAGCTTCTTCGAAGATTTTGAATTCTTCTTTCAAATCTTTACGGTACGCATCGAGCTGTGCTTTTTCGATTGCGAGAGCACGTTCATCTTTTTCCACGCCATCACGGGTGAAGACTTGTACATCGATAATCGTACCTTTAGTGCCTGACGGTACACGTAAAGATGAATCTTTTACGTCTGCCGCTTTTTCACCGAAGATTGCACGCAGGAGTTTTTCTTCAGGAGTAAGTTGTGTTTCACCTTTAGGCGTCACTTTACCTACGAGAATATCACCTGCAGTCACTTCTGCACCGATGTAGACAATACCTGATTCATCCAGTTTCGACAGCGCTGCTTCACCGACGTTTGGTATATCGGCAGTGATTTCTTCTGAACCCAGCTTGGTATCACGAGCAACACATGACAACTCTTGGATGTGAATCGACGTCAAGCGATCTTCTTGCACCACACGTTCTGATAATAATATCGAGTCCTCGAAATTATAACCATTCCATGTCATGAATGCGACACGCATGTTTTGACCGAGTGCCAATTCACCCATATCTGTTGATGGACCATCCGCCAAGATATCGCCACGTGCAACTTCATCGCCTTGATTGACAATAATGTTTTGGTTGATACAGGTGTTTTGGTTCGAACGGGTGTATTTGATCAAGTTGTAGATATCTACACCTGCTTCACCAGCGACCATTTCATCTTCATGAACACGGATTACGATACGAGATGCATCCACGTAGTCGATCTTACCGCCACGGTTTGCAATCACACACACACCAGAGTCACGTGCGACGTGACGTTCCATGCCTGTACCTACAAGTGGCTTATCCGCACGCAGTGTCGGCACCGCCTGACGTTGCATGTTTGAACCCATCAATGCACGGTTAGCATCATCGTGTTCAAGGAAAGGAATCAATGACGCTGCAACCGAAACCACCTGCTGTGGTGAAACATCCATATGAGTCACTTTTTCAGGCGGCATACGCACGAATTCGCCTTGATGACGTACAGACACCACTTCATCAGTAAATGCGCCTTTGGCATCTACCGCAGAGTCTGCTTGCGCAATCACGGTACCGACTTCTTCGATCGCAGATAAGTATTCGATCTCATCTGTCACAACACCATCAACCACTTTACGATATGGGGTTTCTAAGAAACCGAAATCGTTGGTTTTAGCATAGACGGACAGCGAGTTGATCAAACCAATGTTTGGACCTTCAGGGGTTTCAATTGGACATACACGACCATAATGGGTTTGATGTACGTCACGCACCTCAAAACCTGCACGTTCACGGGTCAAACCACCTGGCCCTAATGCTGAAACACGACGTTTGTGTGTGATCTCAGACAATGGGTTGTTTTGATCCATAAATTGTGACAATTGGCTTGAACCAAAGAATTCTTTGATCGCTGCAGCTACAGGCTTAGCATTAATCAAATCCTGTGGTGACAAGTTATCGGTTTCAGCTTGGGAAAGACGCTCTTTCACTGCACGCTCAACACGCACCAAACCAACACGGAATTGGTTTTCAGTCATTTCACCAACAGAACGGACACGACGGTTACCTAAGTGGTCGATATCATCGACTTCACCCTTACCGTTGCGGATCTCAACCAAAGTACGCATTACATCGATGATGTCATCGTTAGACAATACACCTTCGACTTGGCGTGTTTTATGATCTGTACCCACGTCATAAGGACGACCCAAACGACGGTTAAACTTCATACGACCAACTGGTGACAAGTCATAGCGCTCAGGGCTAAAGAACAAATTACCAAATAGGTTTTCAGCAGCATCTTTCGTCGGTGGCTCGCCTGGACGCATTACTTTATAGATTTCGACCAACGCTTCGTCACGATCACGTGTAATGTCAGCACGCAATGTATCAGCGATGTAAGAACCACGATCAATATCGTTGGTAAATAGGATGTTAAACTGCTTCACACCCGCTTCAGCGATTTTCACTAAGATATCGTGAGAAATCACCGTATTTGCAGGGAGCACTTCACCATCTTTTAAGCTAATGTCTTCAGCAGTAATACGTTCGTATAGATACTCATCTGGCACTGCAAGCTTAGACAAGTTTGCAGCTTCCATCTGACGCACGTGACGCGCATTGATACGCTTGCCTTGCTCAACGATGACTTTGCCATCTTCGCCAGCGATATCGAACTGTGCCATCTCACCACGCAAGCGATCTGGAACGAGATCAATTTGATAGCTCGACGCATCAACATAAACAGGCACTTTTTCAAAGAACAAACCAAGAATTTGCTCTGTGGTATATTCGAGCGCACGTAAAATCACAGAGGCCAACAACTTACGGCGACGGTCGATACGCACATACACTAAATCTTTGGCATCAAACTCAAAGTCCAACCAAGAACCACGGTAAGGAATAATCCGTGCTGAATAAAGCACTTTACCGCTAGAGTGGGTTTTACCCTTATCATGATCAAAGAATACGCCTGGTGAACGATGCAATTGCGATACGATCACACGCTCAGTACCGTTAATCACGAATGTTCCGTTATCAGTCATCAAAGGCATTTCGCCCATATAGACTTCTTGTTCACGGACATCTTTGATCGCTTTGGTATCACGATCACGCAAAATCAAACGGATTTTGACACGCATCGGTGCAGCATAAGTCGAACCACGCAAAATACATTCACGCACGTCAAACTCAGGCTTACCCAAACTATATTCGACAAACTCTAAAGCTGCATTTCCTGAATAACTTTCAATTGGAAATACAGAACGAAATGCGGCTTGCAAGCCAATATCATCACGGTTCTTCGGTGTTTTGCCGTCTTGCAAGAACGTTCGATACGAGTCCACCTGAATAGCGAGCAAGTAAGGAACATCCATGATGTTCGGCAAATTACCAAAGTTTTTGCGGATCCGTTTCTTTTCGGTATAAGAGTATGCCATTTGGATTCCTCGGACATTAAACTCATCTCGTCTGCAGTACGAGATGGAGCAGAAGTTATCAACGGGTCAAGGCTGACCGTCGCTTTTCAAAGCTGCAAAAAACCAAAAGCGACAATAAAATGTTTAGCAATATGCTCTACGATCTTTCAAATTATTGAAAAATAAATAGAAAAACATTGCTAAACATTCAACACAATCACGTTATCGGCGTAAAAATGAGACTTCATCAAAAAGCGAGCCGATTATTGTAACGCAAAAAGGCTGATGACCCAAGAGTCATCAGCCGTTTTTTGGAGCTGATTTAAAAAAAACCAACTCCCTAAGCCATTACTTAAGTTTAACTTCAGCACCAGCTTCTTCAAGTTTCTTCTTAAGCTCTTCAGCTTCTTCTTTAGAAACGCCTTCTTTAATTGCAGAAGGAGCGCCTTCAACAAGATCTTTCGCTTCTTTCAGACCAAGACCAGTTGCTTCACGAACTGCTTTAATTACAGCAACTTTGTTACCGCCAAAGCTCGCCAATTCAACAGTGAATTCACTTTGCTCTTCAGCTGCGGCAGCAGCGCCACCAGCAGCAGGTGCAGCAGCAACAGCCGCAGCAGATACATTGAATTTCTCTTCGAAAGCAGAGATCAATTCAACAAGTTCAAGTACAGTTTTTTCAGCAACTGCATTCAAGATTTCTTCGTTTGTTAAAGCCATGAGAATAACTCCAAATGGATATTAAATGGTGTAAATGATTGATTAAATTTAAGCTTATGCAGCTTCTTGCTCGTTTTTCTCTTTGAGCGCCGTCATTAGGCGACCCAATTTCGAAATTGGAGCTTGAAGAACAGATGCAAGCATCGTAAGCGCTTTCTCTTGGTTCGGAAGATTCGCGATTACGCTTACTTCAGCACCTTGATAAACCTTGCCATCGAATGCAGCAGCTTTGAGTTCAAATGCCTTGTTTGTTTTTGCAAATTCTTCGAACAAACGTGCAGCTGCACCCATGTCGTCTTCAGAAGTTGAAAAACCAAGAATTGTTGGACCAACTAGGTTGTCATTCAAAATATCGAATGCTGTACCTTCGAATGAACGCTTCGCCAAAGTGTTACGCACGATACGTGTCGTTACACCCAACTTACGAGCTTCAACACGTAATTGTGTCAATTGCTCTACGTTCAAACCTTGATAGTCTGCAACAACGGCAGAGAACGCTTTAGAAGCAACTTCGTTGACTTCTGCGACGATCTGTTTTTTGCCTTCGATAAGAAGAGCCATTGTAAAACCTCCTAAGGTGACTTATACACTTATACAAGTGCACTCCCAATTTGTAGGCCTTGCGACCTACACGCGGAGGAGGACATCAATCACACCACCGCGTCTACTCAGGCTGGAAGATTAAGAAGCAAAGTGTGAGCACTTCACCTCGCCCGAGGTCTTTGACGCTGACAGATTTACACCCATCAATTCAAAGCATGCCTGAGGGAGAAAATGCAAAGATTGAGAATCTTTGCCCGAGCGCAAGAAAAATCTATGATTTTCCCAACGCTTCTTACCTCAAAAACTTCTCCTCAAAGGAGAGGAAGCTCAGGACTTTAAAATTCTTTATCTAAACCAACTTAGCTTAAAACTCAGTTAGATACGTTGTTTACATCGATGATCAAACCAGGACCCATCGTTGAGCTCAAAGTGATCTTTTTGATGTATACGCCTTTAGAAGTCGCAGGTTTAGCTTTCTTCAAGTCAGCAACCAATGCTTCAAGGTTTTGGCGTACAGCAGTTTCTTCGAACCCAACTTGACCAATCGCAGCGTGGATAATACCCGCTTTGTCTACACGGTAACGTGCTTGACCAGCTTTAGCATTTTTCACAGCACCAGCAACGTCAGGAGTCACAGTACCAACTTTCGGGTTTGGCATTAAGCCACGTGGACCCAGGATCGTACCCAACTTACCGACAACGCGCATTGCGTCAGGTGCAGCAATCACCACATCAAAGTCAAGGTTGCCCGCTTGAATTGATTCTGCAAGATCATCAAAACCAACGATATCAGCGCCTTCAGCTTTTGCAGCTTCAGCAGCAGCACCTTGTGCAAACACAGCAACACGTACAGTTTTACCTGTACCAGCAGGAAGTGTTGTTGCACCACGAACTACTTGGTCTGATTTACGTGGATCAACACCAAGGTTGACCGCAACATCCAAAGACTCTTTGAATTTTGCAGCAGGCAGACCATTAAGAACTTTTACCGCTTCTTCCAAAGTGTAAACTTTGTTCGCTTCAACAGCTTCAGCGATGGCTTTTTGACGTTTAGTTAATTTTGCCATGTCTTATAGCTCCGTTTCCAAGCCCATAGAACGTGCAGAACCAGCGATGGTACGCACACGCGCATCTAAATCAGCACCAGTTAAATCTGGCTCTTTAGTTGTAGCGATCTCTTCTAACTGAGCACGAGTCAACTTACCAACTTTAGTTTTGTTTGGTACAGATGAACCCTTTGGGATACCCGCAGCTTTCTTCAAAAGAATAGAAGCTGGTGGTGTTTTCATGATGAATGTGAACGACTTATCGTTGTACACAGTGATCACGACAGGAATCGGAAGACCTGGTTCAACTTTTTGTGTCGCCGCATTGAATTCTTTACAGAATGCCATGATGTTGACACCACGTTGACCGAGTGCAGGACCGATCGGTGGAGATGGATTCGCTTTACCAGCTGGAACTTGCAGCTTGATATAGCCGTCAATCTTCTTAGCCATTTCAATTACCTCTTGGGTACAAACGCCGCTAGGCTCCCCAAATTGTATGTATTTGCCGTAAAAAAACACGACAAATACAAAATAACAAAGCCCGAATCATTCAAAAGAACTTATCGGGCAACGATACAGCAGAAAAAGTTAGTTGGCTTTTTCTACTTGACGAAACTCTAATTCAACTTGCGTTGGACGATTAAAGACATTAATCGTCAAGGTCAAGCGAGATTTTTCGTATTGAATTTCCTCAACCACACCTTTGAAATCTGTGAATGGACCGTCAGTTACCAACAGCTCTTCACCTGGCTCAAACATGGTCTTCGGACGTGGCGCCTCACCTGTATTATTAATACGAGCCAAAATCGCATCCGCTTCTTTTTGCGTGATCGGTGCTGGCTTCTCAGGTGTGCCACCAATAAAACCTAATACTTTTGGACACTCTTTGACGATATGCCAAGTATCGTCATTCATTTCCATTTCAACTAATACGTAACCCGGGAAAAATTTACGCTCAGATTTGCGTTTTTTCCCATCCTTCATTTCCACTACTTCTTCAGTAGGAACAAGGACTTCACCAAAGCTATCGGCAACTGTGCTACGTGCAATACGTTCATTCAACGAACGCATGACTTGTTTTTCATAGCCAGAATAGGCATGAACGATATACCAACGTTTCATAGCAACTTATCCGATAATTAACTTAATCAACATACCTAGCACGTAATCAAAACCCCACAACACCAGTGAAGTGATGATCACTACAACCAAGACTTGCCATGAAGTCGTGATCGTTTCTTGTTTTGTTGGCCACGTCACACGCCGAAGTTCGATGCGTGAATCTTTTAACAGACGAACAAAACCCTTGCCTTGGTGGGTGGCGTATATTAAACCGATCGCCACAATAATACAAGCAGCAATTACACCAATACGCACCCACACATCACTTGCAGGCGCCCAGTATTGCGGCAAATATTGATTGGCTAGACTTGCAGCAATCAACAACGCCAAAGCAATAATCCATAAGATCACATCAAATGGCGAGCCATTTTTGACCAGTTCTGCAGGATTGTTACGTTGTGGAATTGGTGCATCGCCTGAGGCGTCATGCGATTTATCATTCGACATTTTTGTACTCGTCGTAAATTTCGCGACTTATTATATAGAATAATTAATCCTGCATAAAGCAGGAATGTAATATTGGCAGGTCAGGAGGGACTCGAACCCCCAACATTCGGTTTTGGAGACCGACGCTCTACCAATTGAACTACTGACCTATAAAGCAGACCGGAAACGCATTTCCGACCTGAATTTCTTTAAATCATGTGCAGATTATGCAGTTACTTTCGCAACAACACCAGCACCTACTGTACGACCGCCTTCACGGATCGCAAAACGCAGACCCGGATCCATCGCAATCGGGTGGATCAATTCTACTGACATTTCTACGTTGTCACCTGGCATAACCATTTCAACGCCATCTTGCAGTTGGATCGCACCAGTTACATCCGTTGTACGGAAGTAGAATTGTGGACGATATCCGTTCAAGAATGGTGTATGACGACCACCTTCTTCCTTCGAAAGTACGTATACTTCTGCGTCGAATTTGGTGTGTGGTTTGATTGTACCTGGCTTCGCCAATACTTGACCACGCTGTACTTCTTCACGTTTTGTACCACGTAGAAGAACACCACAGTTCTCGCCTGCACGACCTTCGTCAAGCAATTTACGGAACATTTCTACGCCAGTGACTGTTGTTTTCGCTGTATCTTTGATACCAACGATTTCAACTTCTTCACCAACTTTAACGATACCAGTCTCAACACGGCCAGTAACTACTGTACCACGACCTGAGATTGAGAATACATCTTCAATCGGCATCAAGAAGTCTTTGTCGATTGCACGCTCTGGCTCTGGGATATACGAGTCAAGTGCTTCAACCAATGCAATCACTGCTGATTCGCCATATTGACCTGAATCACCTTCAAGTGCTTTAAGTGCAGAACCACGGATAACAGGAGTGTCATCGCCAGGGAAGTCATATGAAGATAGAAGTTCACGAACTTCCATTTCAACCAATTCTAGCAATTCTTCATCATCAACAAGGTCACACTTGTTCAAGAATACGATGATGTACGGCACACCAACCTGACGAGATAGTAGGATGTGTTCACGTGTTTGTGGCATTGGACCATCGGTCGCAGCACATACAAGGATCGCACCGTCCATTTGCGCAGCACCAGTAATCATGTTTTTCACATAATCGGCGTGTCCTGGGCAGTCTACGTGTGCGTAGTGACGTGTTGGAGAGTCGTATTCTACGTGTGAGGTATTAATAGTAATACCACGTGCTTTTTCTTCTGGTGCAGAGTCGATTGCCGCGTAGTCTTTTGCTTCACCACCGTAGGTTTTTGCACAGATCGTTGCAATCGCTGCTGTCAATGTTGTTTTACCATGGTCAACGTGACCGATCGTGCCCACGTTTACGTGTGGTTTATTACGTTCAAACTTAGCCTTAGCCATG
>LUOR01000077.1 GCA_001626925.1 Moraxellaceae bacterium REDSEA-S32_B1 | reverse complement strand
TTTCCAATTGCGAGTTGAAAATAATCAGAATGAGTGTAATACACTCTAACTTTCTCAACTACTTACAAATGTGTTGCACTTCGTTGTTGAATCTGCGAAGGAATTTTCAAAAATTTAGATTTTAAATTTATTCCTGATTATTCAGGGATAAATTTGATGATTTCAATATTCGGAATACATTTATAGTGCTTATCATTTGCGGTGAGTAGCGTTTCACCGAACTGTACCACCGTTGCACCGATCAGGGCATCAGCCATTTGCATCGAATGGCTAAGCCCATATTCGTGAACATAAAACATCGCGCGAGCAGAAATTTCTTGATCAATATGAATGACGTGAACATTCCAATAGTGCATCGCTTTTTGGAATTGAAGGCTTTCTTGCTTATTACGCATCCCTTGGAGCAGTTCCATATACGTCACCGCAGATATACTAAACGGAATATTTTCTTCCACGATGGTTTTTGCAGACTGCTTACCACGTAAATACCAAATCAATACATCGGTATCAATAATCAAAACTGTCTACCTTTACGTAGATTGCGGACGGTATCTTCTACAGATAAATCATTATCTTGATCTTGCCACATCGCAAAAATATCTGAACTTGCATCCTGTTGTTCAATCGGTACAATTTTCGCTAAAGCTTTGCCACGATAAGTCACAGTCACTTCTTCTCCACGTTGAACTTGGTGAATAATTTTACCTGATTGAATGCGTAGTTCTTTGGTGGAAACCTGCATGGTATAACTCCTAAAGTGTACACTTTAAAGTATACACATTGAGCAATGTATTGCCAATATAGATTAGATGAGTTATTGATAAGAGCGCTTATAGATCAAAAAAAGGTTTACACAAACGTCCGTTTATATTTTTCATGAGTTTCAATATTACTGAGCTCATCCTTTTCATCCCACACTTGCAACTCCCACGGGAAGTAAAAATTCGATTTGTTCTTAAAGTAAATATGTAGTCCTCGATAGCCATCTTTATCAAGGTAATACCAATTCTTTAAGACGTACTTTTCTTGCCATTCATCTAACTGCTCGCTGATGGCATCGACTTCGGCAGTATTGACAATGATTCTTGCACCAAAAATATCGTCGGGCCAATTATTTACAGGATATAGGTCTGTATTTTCAGAAAATCGAGCAATTTTATCGTCAATGCTTTCTAGCGTTTTGACCCGATAATAATATTGCAGTAAAAATCCTGTTTTATTCTTGATCAAATAATCGTTAATACTTTCATGTAGATTTAAACGGTATTTGGTGATGTGCTGGTAGGGTACCCGAGCAATAGTTTTGGACAAATTGACCTTTTCAATACGTCCAGCATCAAAGTAGTCTTGAGCAAAGTCAGCATGAATTTTATTAATGGTTTCAATCATTAATTCAACTTTTTCTAATGTAGTTTTGCTCATTCCATACTCTACTTCTTAAAATTCGACAGCAACGCCGAAGTAATCGAGGTGTTATTTTTCACCACTCTAGTTTTTTTGGCTTTTGCCGATTGATCTTTAACTCGTTCGATGCGGATCGCACGCAACTTATCCTCATTTTCGATCACGATAAATTTCACCCGTTCATTGCGCTTCGGTTCGCCATCTACCAAAGGAAAATCAGAAATATGAAAGAAAATATCCTGCTCAATCCCATCAATAAAACCAAAGCCACGATCGGCATTGTATTGTTTGATGCGACCTTGATGAAATTCAGATTTCATAGCGATTTCCTTGATGGTGGGTGATTGAAGTTTAACGACGAGTTTATGTGGTCTGAAAAACCGAAAGGCGACGCAAATAAACATTATAAAGCAAAGCGTGTAACTTCAAAATCAGCGGTTAATTATGCGCAGTTAGTCAGCAGATTACTGCAACTGTTTCCACTCGACTACCACTTGATCATCACCGCCCATCAGCGTCCATTCACCATCCATGATGTTGAGTTGCAGTTGCATGGTGCGTTCACAGAGTTTTTGAATCTCTGCGGTGGTATTTTCAGAGAGTTGCCACACTTCGACATTTTTCAATGTTTTCAGTTTTGCACTGCGTTTATACCATTCTGCGACGGCACTGCCATAAGTAAGCACTGCCACTTGATCACAGCGAGCGCTGGCTTTTTTTACTTTATCTTCATCAGGACTACCGACTTCAATCCATTTTTGCAATTGACCTGTCAGGTCTTTTTGCCATAGCGCAGGTTCGTTGGTTTCAAATAAATCTTTGGTGAATTCTAGTGCCTCGTCCGCATAACGTGCAAATGCCAAAATTCGCACCATCAAACGTTCAATGGTTTCAGACGGATGTAATGCCAAAGTCAGCTGAAAATCACTGTAATTATGGATGTCCATATCAGCAATGTTTAAATCTGCTTTATAAATGGTCGCTTTTAATGCCATGTGCTTATCCTCAAATTTTCGCATAGCATAGCGAATTACGATAGCGGATGCAGAATAATTTCAAGTGATTTGTTTTAAATGGATTTTATAGCAATTTGCTTTATAGCTCTCGCTGAGCACGCCAATTTTTTTGATTAGTCAGGAATACCCACCAACCCAAAGCTGCGCCCATGAGTTTCACGATTTGAAAGGTAAATGGGGCGAAAATGGTTGCAAGTAGAATTGCAGGAAAATTGTTCCGTGACAAAGAAATTCCAGTCCAACGATGATAGAGCCACATGCCCCAACAATGATAAACCAAGTCCAAAGTCATCTTGCCAAGAATGATCAAAAGTATTGCGTAAAGCACAGGATTCGGTTGTGTAAAATCCGCTTGAGCAATTAATATTCCAAGAATAATAAATGCACTCAATCCTAAAAATGGCTGAATTGCATCAAACATCTTCATCGGTAGCATCAAGCGTCCGACCGCACCATATTTCTGATTTGCCATCATATCGAGATGGGCAAATTGTGTCTGCAAAAATCCACCAAACCAACGCTTACGCTGATGTAAAAAAGCTTTGAAACCATTTGGTGCATCGGTCACACCGTAGGCTTCCCCTGTGATGCCGACAGTCCAATCTAAATCGTGTTCAGAAGCATAGCGATAGATACGATGATTGAGCTCATAATCTTCCACCATGCTGTCAGGATCAAAGCCACCAACTTGTTTCAATACCTCAGTACGGTAAATCGCAAATGCACCTGAAACCAAAAGTAGGGCATTGGCTTTGTACCACGCACCACGAGAAAGGAAAGAAAAGATGTATTCAAACTGCTGAAAAAATTCAAAAAAGAAATTGAATAATCTTGAAAAACGATTGGGGCGACAGACTGGTTGAAGCACACCACCTGAAGCCACAAGATTCGGATTGTTTTGAAAATCAGTTATGAACGCTTGCAGTGCATTTGGTGCAATCACGGTATCTGCATCCAGTGTTACCATGAGATCGCTGTCAATATAGGATAACGCACTATTTAGTGCTTTCGCCTTGCCTTGAGAAGCTTGTCGAAGTACAAATAAGTTTTGTCGTAGTGTCGACTGGATTAAGCCTTGCGATGTTGCAAGTCCGTACTTTTGTTCAAGCAATTGTGCTGAATGATCGGTTGAGCCGTCATCAATGATATAGATTTTCGCTTTTACATCTTGCTGTGCAAAAAGCGCATCAAGACATTTGGGTAAAATTAAACTTTCATTTCGTGCAGGAATCAGCATACTAATGGTTGGGTTATTTATGATTGTGCTGTGAGCTAGGGTTTGAATTGAATTTTGAGTTGTAATTTTAGCGAATGGGAAAATATGACGTTGTGTGGCGAGATGTCGAGTTTGAAATAGAACAAAGAAAATTAACCAAACATCATAAGCCAAATAAAACAAGCCTGCCGACCACGCCCAAATCCCATCAAGAAACCACCATGCACCTGCACTCAGTACAAAGAGCATCAAGCAAAGGAGCATGATGAATGTTGAGAGTAGATTTAAGCTAGAGCGATGGAAAGCCATTTAAAGCCTAGAAATAAAATGTGGTGCTGACGTAGTAGCGATTATACACATGCCTTGAGATGAAAAGCGTTAATATCGGTGAGTCACCGTTTGAAAACGCATTAATCTACGATGAACAACTCACCATTACTTCAGGTTGATCACTTGGCAATGGCGCAAGGTCTTCGGTACGTTCAATCTCAGCTTGCTTTTCAAAAGGGTTGCTCAGCAAAGTAAATAAACGCTCAACTTCGGATAAATCATCTTTTTCCGCCAGTTCTATTGCACGTTGTGCCATATGATTGCGCAGGATATAGATCGGGTTATTCTGTTGCATGTCGATGTCTAAACTGTCTTGATCGGCATCTTTACGTATCTCTTGATACATGCTCAGAAAGTCATCAAAGGCACGCGTATCAATACAATCATCTCGAAGTGCGGTGTAGGCGTGATCCGTTAGACGACGGAAACTGGTGGTATAGTCCAATTGCTCAGCTTGTAGAATCCGCAAAAATGCCATGCCACTATCAAAACAGCGTTCATCATCTTGTGGCAAGCCCATTTTCTTCGCCAAACCTGAACGGTAATAATTCAGAAATGCAGGTTCAAAATCTTCAAGACAAGTCGCCAAATCCGCTTTGAATTGCTCTTTATCTTGTGGCTTTGAGTGTGTTGTATTGGCAAGTTCGGTATTGGCTAGGGGAATGAGATTATTCAGCCATACCCAAAGATTCCAATGGGCAATACTCGGTTGATTTTGATAGGTATAGCGCCCTTGATTGTCCGAGTGATTGTTAATCCAGTTCGGGCGGAATCGTTCCATAAAGCCATACGGTCCGAAATCTAGCGTTGAGCCTGTGATATTCAAATTATCGGTATTCATCACACCATGCGCAAAGCCGACCAACTGCCAGCCTGCGATCATATAGGCGGTGCGATCAATCACTTGTTTTGCCATAGCGAGGATAGGTGATTCAGCGTTTAAACAATCAGGATAATAATTCTCTAAACAATACTGAACAAATTCTTGCAGTAAATCAGGTTGGTATTGATTAATCCACTCAAAATGCCCAAACCGAATATGACTATCTGCAGTGCGTAGCATGATTGCCGATGGTTCAAGTCGCTCACGACGGATTTGCAACTCCTGTGAATAAATAAAACCAACGGCATTACTACTTGGCATATGCAGATGATGCAGTGCATGACCTGCAAGATATTCCCGAATCACCGAGCGTAGTACAGCTCGACCATCGCCCATCCGAGAGTAGGGCGTAAGCCCAATACCTTTGAGATGTAAATCAGTTAATTTTTGCTGTTGATCTAAGACTTGCCCGATTAGTAATCCACGTCCATCACCCAGTTGACCTGCCCATTGTCCAAACTGATGACCTGCATAGACCATTGCTAAGGGATCGGCTTCATTGGGTAAATTGGTGCCATTGATGATATTGACCCAATCGGCTTGTTCAGCATCTGTCCATTGCAACTGCTCAGCCAAAGCATGGTTAAAATGTCCTGCTTTTGGTTTTGGTAGACTTTCTACAGCCTGTTTATGAAAAAGTTTTGGGCTGAGCGTGGCATAGCGATTGTCAAATTGCATGGATAAGTTCCTTGAAGCAAGACGACTACTATAGCAATTTTAAAAAAGTAAGTATTGTGGGAAAGTTTTAATACGACTCGTCAGGAAATAAAAAAAGCTTTCCGAAGAAAGCTTTAGTTGAAACTCAGTGATGGGTTTAGATGCGTTTTGCTTCTTTACGCAGTGAGCGGAGCATTTGTTCAACACGTTCACTTTGTTCAATCAAGTTTTTTTCTACAGCATGAAATTCATTTTTCAGCTTGATATCCATCTGATGGATGCGTTCTGCTACAGCGTCTTTTCTCGCTTGAATTTCTTGCTCTTTGAGTTTTGCCCATTCATTGAGTGTATGCGTGAAGGTTTCGTATTCATCAGCAATTTTCAGCTTCATCTGTGCAATATCTTCATTGACGTTGTGACCGAAGATCGCCAAATTTTTCTCAGCATGTTTGAACTTCATGGCAAGCTCAGCACGCTTAATATTAAAGCTTGGAATACGACGTAGATTTTTGGTCAGACCAACTGTAGATAACGACCAAATCAGCCATTTCGTTGGATCATATTGCCACCATTTCACGCCATTACGATAGTCATATTGGAAGATATGATGGTAGTTGTGATAGCCTTCGCCCCATGTGAAAATCGCCAACCAAAAGTTATCACGGGCAGTATTTTCATCGGTATATGGACGTTTGCCCCACATATGGCACAGCGAATTGATAAAGAAAGTCACATGATGGCTTGCGATCAAACGCAATAAACCGCCAAGCAACATCACACCCCAGAAGTCACCAACAGCCCAACCGACCAATGCAGGAATACCAAGATTGGTCGCAAGCACCAGTGGAATATAGTGGTTGTGCTGGAACATGACTAACTTGTCATTGAGCAGATCGGGAACATTTTTATAATCAGTTTGACTACTTGGATAATCACGAAGCATCCAACCAATGTGCGAATACCAAAAGCCTTTTTTCGCAGAGTATGGATCACGTTCGATATCATCGACATGACGATGATGGACACGGTGTCCAGATGACCAGTATAAGATGCTGTTCTGAATCGCAAATGTGCCTGCGATCATCAAAGCAATACGTACAGGTAATGACGCTTCGTAAGTGCGATGCGCCCACAGACGGTGATAACCTGCAGTAATGCCCAAGCTACTCATTGCCAAAAGTAATACAAAGCTGACCCATGCAGCGATCGAAAAATCGTGCGAATAGGCATATAGTGGGATCAAGATCAATGCGGCGATTGGCGTGCCGAGTAATACAATCGCACCAGGCCAGTTGATCGGCGCTTTGCTTTTGACTTCAGGCGAGTTGACTTCAGATGACATCTATTTGGTTGCTCCATTTCCACCAAAAAAATCTGTAAAAGCTTTCGACGTCGAGTCGAGCTTTTGGTGCGACTATCATAGCATTAGCATACAGTTGTACACTAATAAAAAATGATGAATTTGTGTCAAAACTCTACATGAAATCTACATAATTTCGGTATATGCTGAATTCATTGATTTTTTTGTTTAATCGTGCGCTTTTGGAGGAAAAAATGCAGAAATTATCGACAGTACAAGCATCCGCTCAACAAGATGTAAAGTCTTCGATCAAACATGCACCAGTTTTCTCGATAATGACTTTGTTGATGACGGCATTTTTGCTCACAGCGTGTCAATCCGCACCGCAACAATCAAAAAGCAAATCACAAGCCACTAAGACAACAAATACAGGGCTGACTCGTTTGGAAATTTCTAGACGAGCTGTTCCAATCATTAAAAGCAAAGACGGCGTGCAAGATATTCCGTGGACAATCACTCAGGTAAAATATAAAAAAGCACTCTATTTCAACCAAATGCCAAACATTCTATTGCAATCTAATAGCCAGAGATTGGTTGGTAGCACAGGCTGTAATGGTTTATTTGGAACATATCAAATCAATGTTCCAAATCGGACGCTTTCGATTGATGCTAGCGCAGGATATGAAACCTGCAACAATGCTTTAGCGCAAGAAGCAGATTTGATGGATGCCTTAAAACGTGTAGAAAAATTCGAAATCAACGCACAGGGTATTCGATTTTATGATGCAAATCGTCAAATCGTAATACAAGCTGAGCAACGCTAAAGATTGTCTTTGAGAAGTTAGAGTTTTTCCAGCATCAATTTTGGAAAATCGGTAATTAGTCCATCAATGCCAAAATCTCTTAAGACTTTGGCACGATCCACATCATTGACCGTCCATACACTGGTTTTCAGTCTTGCTTGATGACTTAAATCAATCAATTCTTGAGTGGCAAGCATATCTTTCCAACCAATACGATCACAGCCAAAATTCACGGCCGTTTCGATCGCATGTATTCCAAATGGAAACTCCACCAAAAAGCCACGGTCGAACATAGATTGACGCTGTTGCAGTGCAGTTAAAATTTTCACATCAAAACTGGTAATGGTGACATGGTGTAGATCATTCACCAAAGCAGTTTCTAAAAATTCAACCAATTCATCGGCTTGATCTTGGGTGTCGACGGCTTTGACTTCGACTTCGATATGATTAAAGTCATGACAAATCTGCATCACTTGCGCTAATCGTGGTAAGGGTTCAGTGTGTTGCCAGTCAGGCATCGTATGGGCAAGATTCAATTGCTGAATATCATCATCAGAGGCGTGGACAAGACTTAAATCGACACCAGTCGTTCTGAGAAAGTGATCGTCATGAATAATCACCAATTCCTGCTGCTTGGAGAGTCGTACATCAAACTCTACCGCTCGAATACCGAGATTATGTAAATACTGAAAACCTCCCAAAGTATTTTCAGGAGCTTCACCACGTGCGCCACGATGTCCAATAATTTGCATAAAGGTTCAATTTAAAGATGAATAGATTTTCAACTTATCTTAGCATTTGCGCGAACGATTAATAGTGCAGTATCTAGATTTGATCGTTGATATTTTTTTGCCACAGTACCTCAGTACCGCCTGATTGATGCTGTAATGTGCGAGATGCGACAAAAAACCAATCGGATAGGCGATTGAGCAGTTGTAATGCAGTGGCTTGAATATTTTGATCACGCTGTGAAAGACTGATGAGTTGACGCTCGGCACGACGACATACAGCACGAGCTTGATGTGCATAGCTACATGCCAATGTACCACTGGGTAGAATAAAATCTTTGAGCATTGGCAGATGTTCATTCATCTGATCAATGTCATTTTCCAAAAAATCAATGCATTTCTGCTGTAAAAGTTGATAGTTGGGAATACACACTTCACCGCCAAGATCAAATAGCCAGTGTTGAATTAGACTTAATTTTTTGTCCCAATCTTGGATCATCGTTGCATCATCGAATGTGCTATTTTGAATCTGTGCACGAAGTACGCCGACGATAGCGTTTAATTCATCAATGTCGCCTAAAGCCTGAATGCGTAGATCGTCTTTGGCTGTACGTGAGCCGTCACCAAGTCCTGTGCTGCCTGTGTCGCCTGTTCGGGTGTAGATTTTGCTGAGTCTGTGTCCCATGATTTTCCTCAATGATTTTGACTTTTAGTTGCTGTCGATGTCGGTATAAAAAAATGGATAATGCTGGAGTGTCATTATCCATATAAATAGCCCTCGTTTTAGGCTGTTATGGTTATTCTTTGCCTAAATCTGTAAATATCTACAGAGGGTTAATAACGTAGGGTCGCACCAATTGAGGCTAACCGACCACCATTGACGTAGTAAATACCATTACCGTTGTACGCTGTTTTATATTGAACATCACCAATATTTTCAATATTGCTAAATAGCTTAATCATTGGTATAGGTTGCCAGTACGCGTTTACATTGGTTGTAACATAACCTGGATTAATAGTTGGCGTTGTTGACGGCCAATCTGCAAAGTCTTTTGAACGTGATTTTGCAATGGCAGAAGCCGAGATTCCATACTCGCCATTATCCCAACCAGCAGATAGGCTTAAGCTTTGTCTTGGACGGCGAGTAAGGTCTTGGTTAGTTTCATCATTTTTGGCTTGAACATAAGCATAAGTGGTGCTCAGAAATAATTCATCCTGATACCATTTCACAGAAGCCTCACCACCAGTAAATTTTGATTTATTGATGTTAACCAGTTTTCCAGCTTGAGTGCTGATTAAATTATCTACTTTGTTTTGATAAACAGACAAACCAAAGCTAAGATTATCATTCAGTTTTTGATCTAAACCGATTTCATAAGCCAAGCTTTCTTCTGGTTTTAGATCAGGGTTTGCACCCCAAGAAACGGCGTATAGATCATTCGTGGTGGGTGCTCTAAATGCTGAACCTATATTGGCATAGATACTGGTTAGAGGTAATAGCTGATAACGGATTGCACCTTGACCAACAGTATGTGTGCCAAATTTATCATTATCTTCTACACGTGCCCCGAGTTGCGTACTTAGACTATTATCTTGGTATTGATGTTGAATAAAATAGCCAACATTATCTACAGATTCCTTGTAGTTGACATTTTCTCCACCCCAAAGATTTTTAGAGAACACCTCACCCTGAATATCTTTAAATGTAGAGCCTACAAGGATGTTTTGTGCTGGTGTGAATTGCCATTTAGCATACAGTTCAGCTTCTTTAGTTGTGCTATATACATAGTCAGGTGAATCATTCTGGTCTAGCTGGTCTTTGAATTGAGATAGACGGGCATTAATTGCCAAATTGTCTAAAAGATTGACACGACCGCTAACATTGATTGACTCATTTTCAAAATTTTGTGAAACAAGTGTTCCGTAGTTGTCATAATCGCTATAACCTTGATTTTCGCTATAATCGACTGAAGCCGCATAAGACTCTTGTTCTACGCCAATTTTTGTGCTGAAACCTTTTTGGTCAAAGCTGGCTTTTTGATTATTGGGCGCATTAGTAACAGGTGTGCCATCTGTTTCTAACCTTTGTCCCCGAACTTGGGCATAAAAGCCTTTTTCAGCTAAGTCCGCGCCAACTATTGCTTTGTAGGTTTTGTTTTCTCCCATTTCACCTGTAACAAATGCGCTATTTTTCTCTGGAGTTTTAGTGATGAGCTGAACTACACCACCAATTGCATCAGTACCATACAAAACTGAGGCAGGGCCTTTTAACACTTCGATTTGTTTGATATCAGTTGTATCAATAAAAGGCAGAGAAGCAGCTCCAGAAGTATTTGAGTTTAAGCGAATCCCATCTTTTAAAAATAAAGTGTGATTAGAGTTTGTGCCACGAAGGAAAATTGATGCAGTTTGTCCATACCCACCACTTTGTACCATGTTGATTGCAGCATCTGTCTTAAGCAAATCAGGCAAAGATGCGATGGGTGATTGTTCTAAAATATGCGGTTCAATGATATTGATACGGGCAGGCACTTCTTCCACTTTCTGTTCTGAGCGAGTTGCTGTCACTACAATCGGATTAAGCTGAATTGTAGTTTGTTCGGTAGACTCATTTGCCAAAGTTGCGGTGGAGGCCAACGCGATAGCAATTGCACTTGCTAAAGTTGCAGGTTGAAAAAATTTAGACATGTAGATGCTCCAGACATTCACCCCACGTGAATGATGGGTTATAGACAATAACAAGTAGGTATCCGGACTTCGATATATCAAAATGGAAATGATTAATCATCTTGATTGTTATACACCTTCCCACAATATGCCAGTTGGGCTTCGCAGTGGTGTCAGTGTGTCGTTTTGTATTGTCACACTGAAAAAATAACAGTTTCATCATTACCGTTGCGGGGGCAGTATTGGACTTTCACCAATTTCCCTAAGACGAATTTTCTTAAAAATTTGAAAAAGAAAACTGTGCAACTTGTTACAAATTGGCAACATTATAGGAGTTCAAGCGTGCTTTCTCAACAAAATTAGCGATAGATTTAAGGTTCTGAAAAAAACTATTGAGATTTTGCATTACAATAGGGTGCGAATTTTTAATTCACTGATTTTAAGTTTCGATTTTCAAGTTGCAGTTTCAAGTCGCAGTTTTTAAATCATCATTTTTTAAGTTTTACAAAATCACAGGTTAATCATGAGTGAGATTAAACGTGTACGTGCCAAAATTTGCGGACTGACACGCATAGAAGATGTGCAAAGTGCAGTCGATGCAGGTGCAGATGCTGTGGGTTTTGTGTTTTATCCACCCAGCCCTCGTGCAGTGACTGCGAGTCAAGCGCAAAGTCTTGCATCGCATGTACCTGCCTATGTCCAAATCGTAGGTTTATTTGTGAATGCTACGCTTGAAGATGTCCGAGCCGTATTGCAAAGTGTTCCGCTAGATGTGATTCAATTTCATGGTGATGAATCGCCTGCGGAATGTCAGCGCATTGCCAATAGCGTTGGACGACGTTGGTACAAAGCCATTCAAGTCAAAGCGGATCTTGATGTGGTGGCTGAGATTGAAAAATATCATCAGGTCGGTGCCAGTGCAGTCTTGCTTGATGCATGGCATCCAGAACTCAAAGGTGGCACAGGACAGGCATTTGACTGGACAAAATTTCCTAAGCTCGATATTCCTGTGATTTTGGCAGGTGGCTTGACCCCTGAGAATGTCGCTGATGCGATAAAAATGACTTGTCCGTATGCCGTAGATGTCAGCGGTGGTGTAGAATCAGCCAAAGGCATCAAAGATCAACAACGCATTTTACAATTTATGCAAGGAGTCCAACGTGGATCAACACAATGTGAAGCAAAATAGCCAGATCGATTTTACTCAGTTTCCAGATCAAAAAGGGCATTTTGGTATTCATGGTGGTCGATTTGTCTCTGAAACGCTGATGGCGGCATTACAAGATTTGGAAAAATTGTATTTGCGCATGAAAGATGATGAACAGTTCCGTGCGGAATTTGACCGTGATTTGGCGCATTATGTTGGTCGTCCGAGCCCGCTGTACTATGCCGAGCGTTGGTCGAAAGAATTGGGCGGTGCGCAGATTTATCTGAAGCGTGAAGATTTAAACCATACAGGCTCACACAAGGTCAACAATACCATTGGACAAGCCTTATTGGCGAAATTGTCTGGGAAAAAGCGCATCATCGCCGAAACGGGTGCAGGGCAACATGGCGTAGCAACGGCAACGATTGCCGCACGTCTTGGGATGGAATGTGTGGTGTTCATGGGATCAGAAGATGTCAAACGCCAAGCAATGAATGTCTATCGCATGCGCTTGCTTGGTGCAACCGTTGTCCCAGTAGAAAGTGGCTCAAAAACCCTGAAAGATGCCATGAATGAAGCGATGCGTGACTGGGTCACCAATGTGGATTCGACCTATTATGTGATCGGTACTGTGGCAGGGCCACACCCATATCCACAGCTAGTGCGTAATTTCCAAGCGATCATTGGGCGTGAAGCAAAACAGCAAATCTTAGCGCAAGCAGGTCGTTTGCCTGATGCGTTGGTTGCTTGTGTTGGTGGTGGCTCAAATGCAATGGGATTATTTTATCCATTCTTAAATGATACCGATGTGTCGATCTATGGTGTGGAAGCGGCGGGTCATGGCGTGGAAACAGGTAAACATTCTGCACCTCTCAATGCAGGTCATGTCGGTGTGTTGCATGGCAACCGTACTTATCTCATGTCGGATGCGCAAGGTCAGATTATCGAAACCCATTCGATTTCGGCAGGTTTGGATTATCCAGGGGTTGGTCCAGAACATAGCTTCTTAAAAGATATGCAACGTGTGAATTATGTGCCGATCAATGATACCGAAGCTTTGCAAGGCTTCCGTGATTTGACCAAGATCGAGGGCATTATCCCTGCATTAGAAAGTGCGCATGCCATGGCATATGTGACCAAACTGGCACCAACGATGTCGAAGGATCAAATCATTATTGCAACGGTATCCGGTCGTGGAGATAAGGATTTGATGACGGTTGCCAAGATTGATGGTATTCCGATGGTCGATCTGTAATTGATCGCTGAATTATTTTTGGGCAATCATGAAGGAAGTCCTCGTGATTGCCAAACTCCAAAAAGCATTGCCACGGATTTGGCGATGATTAATACAACAATGATTGAAAATTTAGACGATCAGTACGCTTGATCAATTTGCAACAACAGGATGTTTTTATGCAACTTATCCAAGACAATGGACAGGCACATTTCGGACGATTTGAACAGGCACCGACGTCGTTTAATATCCAAGATTATGACAATCCTTTTTTAAGTCAAGCATGGCGTCGCAAATTGCGCTTTAAAAAGTTTAGCTTCGTTGGGATTCAGCATCAGCATTACACCATCGGCTTAGCGATTGTCGATTTGGCTTGGGCTGGGCATGGTTTTTATTATTGCTATGATCGAAAGAATGATCGTTTTATCGACCTGCATGGCTTACAGCCCTTCGCACGGAAAACCCAATTGCAAACCCTTGATAGTATGCAAAATGCGAGCTTTTTTAAGCATCACGATCTACAGATTGAGCTGAAAGAGCAAAACGATCAACGTCAGATTCAAGTCACTCGAAAAGGCGCAACATTGTGTCAGGCAAATATCAAAAGAGTGCAGACAGAACCATTATATATGTGTAGTCCGACAGGGATTCGAGGTTGGACATTTACTCATAAATCGATGGCGCTCAAGGTATCTGGGCATTTCTATGATGCCGAGGGCTCGCAGATTTATTTTGATGATAAAAGTTTGGCGAGCCTTGATGATAGCTGTGGTTTCTTACGTCCTGAAACGGAATGGTTTTGGCTGTCCAGTCAGGCGTTGATTAATGGTCAAAAAATTGGCATCAACCTCGCCAGTGGTGTCAATGAAAGCTGTGGTAATGAAAACTGTCTATGGATAGATGGCACAATTTATCCCTTAAATGATGTAATCTTTCAGCAACAAGGTGATAATCTTTGGAAAATCTTTAGCTTAGATGGTGAAATTGATCTGCGTGTCACCACAGCGTGGCGACGTTATGAAAATACTAATCTGATCATAGCAGCGAGTCAATTTAGCCAGTGGATTGCCACCATTGATGGGCGACTTAAAACAGCCGATCAGTCGGTGACTTTTCATCATGTCAATGCAGTGTTAGAGCAGCACTATGCCAAGTGGTGATTTCAAAAAGGTTTTAGCAAAATGTTTTTGAGAAAAAAAGCGCTTGATGATCAAGCGCTGTACTCTAGGAAAAGACTGTCTTGTCCTGAAATAGATTGACAGTATTCCACTTCAAACCGAGTTAAGCAATTAGCTCGGTTTTTGTTTGCTCATACATCTGATTCGGGGTGTTC
>LUOR01000076.1 GCA_001626925.1 Moraxellaceae bacterium REDSEA-S32_B1 | reverse complement strand
TACCCATGTGAGAGTAAGTCATCGCCAGCTTTTAAATTCAAAACCCTCACCTTATGGTGGGGGTTTTTTATTGGCTAGATATTGATTCTAATCATATAGCTAACACTTATTATTAAAAATAATATATATTTGTATTGTGATTAAGAAGTACATAATTTTGATTATGAAAAGGTGGGGAGTCTATGCAAGGGTATTTTGATCCACCTTTATTTGAGTTGAGTTTGGCTGAACAACAGGTTGATTTGGCGGATACGCCGTATTTTTATAATGATAATGGCACGCCAACTTATGTAAAGACCTTACCTGATTCTGCAATCATCGTATCAGAAGATGCTTTAGCAGATTCTTCATCTGAAAATGCACGGTTTGGGAAGGAATATTTTATTTCTAAGATTGCTAATATGAAAGATAATCCGCCATACGGCATAGAAACAGAATTTTCCTTTGATGATCAGAATCTCGAATATCAACCATTATGGGTAACTCAAGAAATTGCACATGCTTTTGGTATGTATTTAGTAGAGAAAAATCAAGCAATTAAGATATCAAGCCCAATTCACCAACTTTCTCAAGTGCAATATCAATATGGTGCATTTGCAGGACATTGGTCACCGTATCTAAATATAGGTAATGAGCTATTGACGTATATTTCGATGGATTTAGAGCATCATGATTTTCCGCATATCTTTGCTTCAACTGATGAAAATTTACCTTTAGTGATTTCAGTAGCGAGATATTGGCCTAAATTGGCAAAGATTAGACTGGCTGATATTTGGATTCCAAAAGGTAGCGCATTATATATTCCACCAAAACCTGAGATTAAAGATGCAGCGTATATAGATCTGCATCATAATCGAAATTCGGCACAAGTGTGTTGGGGCAAGCTGAATAGTTCTAGTGTGAAAACGCAGACCTTGTTGCGTGCAGATGGTGGGTATTTCTATTGGTATTGGAATCGCCTGCCTACGACTCATCGAAATTTGATTGAGTCTGATGAGGCTTTATTTATAAAATAATTTATGGTCAATTTGGGGAGAAAGGTCATGGATTTAAAACAAGATGTTCATCATATGAATGATGCATTTTACCGGACTTTGTTGGAATCTACGAAGGCAATTCCTTGGCAGATTGATTGGAAAACTATGTCATTTACATACATTGGTCCTCAAATTAAAACAATACTTGGTTGGGAGCCTGAAAGTTGGTTGAGTGCGAATGATTGGGCTGAGAGAATGCATCCAGAGGATCGAGATTGGGTGGTAGATTTTTGCATTTCCCAATCTCAAGATGGGGTTGATCACGAAGCGGATTATCGTGCTTTAACCAAAGATGGCGATTATGTGTGGATTCGTGATGTGGTGCATGTGATTCGAGATGAACATGGCGAAACGGTTTCGTTAGTGGGTTTTATGTTCGACATTAGCGCGCGTAAGAAAAGTGAAGAAGAATTATTAAAATTAAAACAAGAGCTTGAAGAGTTTTCTTATCAAGATAGTTTAACAGGAGTTGCGAATCGACGGCTGTACGATTCTTTTATGGCACGTGAATGGGACTTAGCGATTCGTAATCACACGGCTATATCTATGATTATGATCGATATCGATTTCTTTAAACAATATAACGATCAATATGGACATCATGCAGGTGATCTTGCGTTGACAGCGATTGCGACAACACTTAAGTCTAGCTTACGTAGCGTTGATATTGTGGCACGTATCGGTGGTGAAGAGTTTGTCATCGTGATGCCAGAATCAACTTTAGAGGATGCTGTTGATGTGGCGGAACGTATCCGTCGCAAAATCGAAAGCACGGTCATTGAGCATAATTCTGAGCAAACATTTTTAACAGCAAGTTTTGGTGTGGGAACGATTTTTCCAAAGGATGCAGAGCAAGCTGAAATTTTTATAGAGCAAGTAGATCAGTTGCTCTACGCCGCTAAAGAGTGTGGGCGAAATCAAGTAAAAGCAATATCTTAATCGCGCATTGATGCGTATCAAGGTTAGTGAAAATTGGCGTGATTTAAACGCTATAGTTTTGACTACAATTTAATCAATCCGATTCTTTCCAATTCATGCTAAAATAATTGTCTTTCATTTTCAGTCAATCAGTTTGATGCTCCCAATCCTCAATCTATCTTGAGCGTTGCGCTAGAGATCACGCTGATTTATTTATCGAAATTCACCAAAATTTGCCAGCCAAGCTTGTTACATCAAGATTTTCAAGCCATTTGCTAGCCGAGATTTACCAATTATGAGCACTGCGTACACTATGCAGACTGCGCCAAAAGCGTTGTTTGATTATGATAAATTTTGGGCATCATGCTTTGAGCCTGCACCATTTTTGCCGATGTCACGTGCAGAGATGGACTTGCTTGGTTGGGACAGTTGCGACTTTATTTTGGTCTGTGGTGATGCCTATATTGATCATCCGTCTTTTGTGTCAGGCATTATTGGTCGTGTGCTTGAGGCACAGGGTTTCCGTGTAGGTATTATTGCGCAACCTGATTGGACAGATGTCGAAGCATTTCGTGTTTTAGGTAAGCCGAATATTGCGTGGGGTGTGACCGCAGGCAATATGGATTCGATGATCAATCGCTATACTGCAGATCGTAAAATCCGTTCCGATGATGCCTATTCGCCTGATAATGTACCGAATAAACGTCCTGACCGTGCAGCGACCGTGTATTGCCAGCGTGTGCGTGAGGCATTTCCAGATGTGCCTGTGTTGCTTGGTGGTATTGAGGGTTCATTGCGTCGTATTGCGCATTATGATTATTGGTCAGATAAAGTGCGTCGTTCGATCTTGATGGATTCCAAAGCAGATTTGCTGATGTATGGTAATGGTGAGCGTTCGATCATTGAGGTGATGCATCGTCTTGCCAAAGGTGAAAAAATCCACGAGATCACCGATGTACGTGGTACTGCATTTATCATTAATAAGCATAATCGCGCTTCAAAATCTCAGTTTGTCGAAATTGCTTCAAATGATGTGGACACGATTGGACGTGTTGATGCGATTATCAATCCTTATGTAATGACCGAAGATTTAGAAGGTTGTGATATTGAAAAGAATAAAAAAAGTTCATTCAGCCAATACCAAAATTTTCAGAAAGAAGCAGTTGCCAATCCGATTATTCGTGAAGCGGATGACCTCGCAGCCGACACGCAAATCGTGCAGTTACAACCGTCAAAAGCCATTAAACATCGCTTACCACCACGTGAACTCGCAGTGATTCGTTTGCCTGCGTTTGAGCAAGTGGCGAATGACCCTGTGCTGTATGCACATGCCAACCGAATTTTGCATCTCGAAACCAATCCAGGAAACGCTCGGGCATTGGTTCAAAAACATGGTGAGCGTGATGTGTGGCTCAATCCACCACCGATTCCGCTGACTACCGAAGAAATGGATTATGTGTTTGACCTGCCTTATGCACGTCTACCGCATCCTGCCTACAAAGATGCGCGCTTTCCAGCTTTTGACATGATTAAATTCTCTGTGAATATCATGCGTGGCTGTTTCGGTGGGTGTACATTTTGCTCGATTACCGAGCATGAAGGGCGAATTATTCAAAACCGTTCGGAAGATTCGATTCTACGTGAAGTGGAAAAGATTCGTGATACTGCGTCGGGTTTTACAGGAATTATTTCTGATCTTGGCGGTCCAACGGCGAATATGTATCGTTTGCAATGTAAAGACCCTGAGATTGAAAAGAATTGTCGTAAACCATCGTGTGTCTATCCGGGTGTTTGTCAAAATCTACATACCGATCATGCGCCATTAACCGAGTTATATCGTAAAGCTCGTAGCCTAAAAGGCATTAAGAAAATTCTGATTGGTTCGGGCTTGCGTTATGACCTTGCTGTACTGAATCCTGAATATGTCAAAGAGTTGGTACAGCATCATGTCGGCGGTTATCTGAAAATTGCCCCTGAACATACCGAAACGGGACCTTTGTCAAAAATGATGAAACCGGGTATCGGCACTTATGATCGCTTTAAACAAATGTTCGACCGCTTTAGCAAAGAAGTCGGTAAAGAACAGTATTTGATTCCGTACTTTATTGCAGCACATCCTGGGACATCAGACTATGACATGATGAACTTGGCGATTTGGCTGAAGAAAAATGGTTTCCGTGCCGATCAAGTGCAGACCTTCTACCCATCACCGATGGCAACGGCGACCACCATGTATTACACAGGGAAAAATCCGTTGGCGAAAGTCGCTCGCTATACCGAAGATGTTGATATCGTCAAAGGTGAAAAACGTCGTCGTTTGCACAAAGCCTTTTTGCGCTACCATGATGCCAACAACTGGCCGATGCTCCGTGATGCGCTCAAAGAGATGGGTCGTGCTGACTTGATTGGGAATTCAAAACAGCATTTGATTCCAACCTATCAGCCACAAGGCACTGGCGAGTATCAGTCTGCACGTAAGAAAAACTCTTCTAAAGCGGGAGATTCTGTGAAACGTACTGGAGGGCAAAATGCGCCTCAAAAAGGGCAAATATTGACCCAACACACAGGTTTGCCACCAAGAGAGCAAACCGATCGCTCAAGTTCGACCAATAATAATCAAGCAAAAAAAGCTCAGTCGAAAAATGCGCAAGGTCGAAATGCTTCAAATCCTAAACAAAAATCATCAGGGAAAAAGCACTCAAATCGTGCTTAATGAACTAATGTAAAACCATGCGCTGTACTGAAATTGTGCACAGCGCATGGTGTCATTCATTTAAACTGCTTGAAACGGTTTAAAATCAATATTTTGGTACAAAGATTGCATTTTTACAGCGCAGCAATAGTGAAAATGTTGTGTTCTGCATGGTCTTGGTGCATTTTGATTGATGTGCAACGTGCATTATCATGAGTATGTGCCTTGCATGAATAAGCGCTAAACCAAATTTGAAAAAGAGTCGTAAAATGAGTGAAATCCGATTTGAACTGTATGGTCGTTTAGCGAGTTTAGCAGATCGACCAAGCATTGATTTAACAACGACTTTTCCAATTCGGCTACAAGATGCCTTAACAGAGTTAGCTGAGCAATTACCTCAAATTCATGACAATCTTGAACGCTGTGCCTGTGCGATCGGCGATCAATTGGTACATCGTGATTTGATGATTCATGAGCAGATGACAGTCGCCTTATTGCCTCCAGTTGCAGGAGGTTAAACATGTCACAACCATTCAATCCAAAAATTAACGCAGAGATTGAACGCATTCAAGATCATGACATTGATCTGAATCAGTTGCTTGCGATGCAATATTTTCCTGAATGTGGGGGTTTAGCACTCTTTGCTGGTACGGTGCGAGATCATCACGAAGGCAAAGCGGTACAAAGCCTAAAATATACGGCTTATAAACCACTGGCAGAGCGTTTAGTCCGAGAAATTGAACTCGACATCGAACAAAAATATGGCGTGTCTTATGTACGGGTCGTGCATCGCATTGGGCATTTAGATATTGGCGAGGTGGCTATCTATGCGGTAGCTCGTGCAGCGCATCGCCGTGAAGCCTTTGCTGCTTGCGAAGAAGCGGTGGAACGGGTGAAACACGAAGTACCTGTGTGGAAAGAAGAATTTTACCATGATGGGACAAGCGTCTTTGTCGAAGGCTGTTGTATTCGTAGTGACTATGCTGATGTGGCGCAGAAAAAGGATATAAAACATGCACATCATCAGCACGACCATACAGCTTGTACACATGACCATTAAGCGTTAGTTTAAATAATACAGGGTCTAGATAACTTTAGAGCGGATTGTTTCTTAATTCTTTAAGCAGTTTAGCATAAAGGTTTTCATGTCGATGATTAAATCTAAACTCACATTCTTT
>LUOR01000075.1 GCA_001626925.1 Moraxellaceae bacterium REDSEA-S32_B1 | reverse complement strand
TTTCCAATTGCGAGTTGAAAATAATCAGAATGAGTGTAATACACTCTAACTTTCTCAACTACTTACAAATGTGTTGCACTTCGTTGTTGAATCTGCGAATGTTTATATTTGATTTGGTGGCTTATTTGTTGGTGGCTACTTGCAAGTTGCTTGAACTTTCATGAAAATAGCAGAACTTGTCATTGCTTATATGATGTATTGTTAATATAAGTTGTTGATTACATGTATTGATTGATTCATCTTCCATATTTTTATGATGCTCAGCTGTTCGTTTTTCATGCTACTGGTTGAAGTTAACCATGGTCTAAAACAGGACATCAACATTTAAATACGAGAATCAAAAAAATTAACCACGTATTTTTTAAAATTTTGAATTTTTTAGAGGTTTTGTCTGCATGAGTATTGATTTTAAACAGGATGTTCTTGCGCCAGTGGCTGAAGATTTTGCTGCGATGGATCAATTTATCAATGAAGGGATTACCTCAAAAGTTGGCTTAGTCATGGCGGTGAGCAAGCATGTTGTTGAGGCAGGTGGCAAGCGTATGCGCCCGATCATGTGTCTGCTCGCAGCACATGCCTGCGGTCAAAAAGAAATGATACATTCTCGCCATCTTGCAGCAGTGATTGAGATGCTTCACACGGCAACACTGGTCCATGATGATGTGGTTGATGAGTCAGGATTACGTCGTGGTCGCCCAACTGCGAATGCAACGTGGGACAATCAAACGGCGGTGTTGGTTGGTGATTTTTTGATTGCCCGAGCTTTTGATTTGTTGGTTAATTTAAAGAATTTTGATCTGCTCAAAGACTTTTCATCAGGAACCTGTGAGATCGCAGAAGGTGAGGTTTTGCAATTACAATCGCAGCACCAACCTGAAACCACAGAAGAAACTTATTTAAAAATTATTCACGGTAAAACCTCGCGGTTGTTTGAACTTGCCACAGAAGGTGCGGCGATTCTAGCGGGTACTGAGCAGTATCGTCAGCCACTGCGTGATTATGCAGGGCATTTTGGCAATGCCTTTCAGATCGTTGATGATGTATTGGACTATATTTCTGATGCAGAAACGCTGGGTAAAAATATCGGTGATGATTTGATGGAAGGCAAACCGACTTTACCACTTATTGCTGCGATGAAGATGACGGAACAAGGCTCTGAAGCATACAAAATCGTGCATAAAAGTATTGCCACAGGCGGTACAGAGCAACTCGATCAAGTGATTGAGATTGTTAAATCATCAGGTGCTTTGGACTACTGTATGCAACGTGCCAAGCAAGAAACCGATGCCGCAGTTCAGTCTTTACAAGCCTTACCACAGTCGATGTATCGAGATGCTTTAGAAAATCTCGCCAAGTTGGCTTTGGATCGTATTCAATGATACATAGCGTGAAATGTACGGAGTGGTTTGATTGATAATTTCTTTGATATTAAAGCAACACACAAATTTAGGGCGATGAGTTAATGCATATTCAATTGCAAGACCTACTGATCGAGATGCAGACACAAATTGATGCGGATCAACTTGATCTTCAGCTTTTAGTGCGTTTAGTCGATCGACTTCGCCCAAATGATGCCAGTGATCAAAACGAAATTAATCAAAAAACCAAAGCATTTATTCGCAAACTGATCATGACACCGACGTCTGGTGACATTATTCAGCGTTATTTTTTACGACTTTTTAATCAATATAAACAAGTCAGTCTATATGTTGAAAGTGGTATTTTGGGTTCAGAAGGCTTTAACACACAGCTTTCACAACGTATCGGTGCGCACTTTTTACCTTTGGTCAAAGATGAATCCGAACTAAAAGACCTTGTTGGAAAAGTCTTTTATAAAAAAAGTGATCGCTATTGGTTGGACAATATCCAGGCGGAAGATTGGCAACAGGTGTTACGTCTGCTCAGTCAATCCAATTCAAATCAGGGCAATAAACATCGCATCCGTATGAAGATGATCAATGCGATCATGATTTTATCTTATCGCATTAGTGCCATTGGTTTGCATCCTGAATTTTCACATCTTTATCCTGATATTGATGACTTTGAATCCCCATTTTTGATTCAAAACCGTGAAATTGTGGAGTTTATTGAAACTTATAAAAAATACGAGTCGCAATATGATATAGCCTCGGTGATGCCTGTGCCTGACCCAGATCAGGCATTGGTGATGCTCGATCAATGTCGTGACATCATGCAACGTGTACGTCGTGCGACCAAGCGGATTGGCGTCAGTTTGAATCTGACTTATTTGCTAGCGTTACTGGAGCAATGCTTACAGCGTATTGAGATTTTATTGCACGTCGTCACCGATGAAGATAAAGAACAGCAAGCGGCGATCATGGAGTTGCTTCGCAATATTACCTTTGCGCATTACAGCGATCAAAGTGTGCGTGCGTTGCTGACCACCAATACCGAATTAATTGCACTACAAGTCACTGAAAATGCTAGTCGTACTGGCGAACATTATGTGAGTACCGACAAAAAAGGTTACTTTGAAATGTATCGCTCGGCGGCAGGTGCGGGGGCGATCATTGCATTTATGGCGACGCTAAAGACTTTGGCGACCAAGTTGACTTTAGCGCCGTTGATGCAAGCTTTTGTTTATAGTATGAACTATGGCTTGGGCTTTGTATTTATTCATATTTTGCATTTTACGGTGGCGACCAAACAGCCTGCGATGACAGCCGCCGCTCTTGCAGCGACGATTCAACAGCGCAAAGGTTCTAAAAATGCACATCTCGCCGAGCTTGCTGCATTGATTATTAATATTATTCGTACCCAGTTTATTGCGATTATTGGCAATATCTCGATTGCTATTCCTGTTGCGGCGTTGATTGCGATGAGTTGGGATGTGATCTTTGGTCACGAATTGATGAATCATGCCAAAGCCAGTCATTTGTTACATGAATTGAATCCATTTACCTCACTAGCAATTCCGCATGCGGCAATCGCAGGGGTGTGCTTATTTCTATCAGGATTGATTGCAGGCTACTATGACAACATGGCGATTTATCGTCAGATTGGGCCACGCATCAAAGCGCATCCTCGCCTGAAAAAGATGTTTTCAAAAAATCGTATCGAACGCATTGCCAATTATGTTGAGCAAAATCTCGGTGCGATCATGGGTAACTTCATGTTTGGTGTGATGCTGGGTAGCATGGGCACCATTGGGTTTATTTTAGGTTTGCCACTAGATATTCGCCATATTGCATTTGCCTCTGCCAACTTTATCCAAGGGCTAATGAATATCAATGGTTCGCCTGATATAGGCTTGATTATTGTGTCGTTTCTAGGTGTCATTTTAATTGGTCTGACCAACTTATTTGTGAGTTTTAGCCTGACGATTTTTGTCGCCTTACGTGCTCGTCGTGTGCGTGTGCAAGAATGGCGTCCATTGATCAAACTCATCACCACACATTTTGTGACTCGTCCAAGTGAGTTCTTTTGGCCACCAAAACAACCATTACAAATCGATCAAGAGGATGCCAAAGAGGCACGAAACTAATTCGTTTTGCATTTTATCAGTCGCGTGTCGCTTATATCATCATATCTTCACTATTTGATTGCAAAAGCTTTATTGCAAAAATGATCACGATTTCTTTTCAAGTGAGCATAGATTTTCGCTGACTTATTTTGCACAATGGGGTCAGATGTAGTGCCTACATCAGAAAAACAAATACAGTCGCCGTGAAACATGGAAGTTAAAGGATAAGCTATGAAATTTTGGTCAACAAACACCAGTCAAGTCACGGATGATTTGCGTGCCGTCACCGATATTGCCAATGAGGCGGATATAGAATCGGCAGGAATGACAGCAAAACAAAAGCAAAACATATGGCGTGCGGTTGAAGCACTGTATCAGACAGGCAATCATCCTCAAGTCTCACTCTGCCTACGTCGCAAAGGGCAGATCGTTTTCAATCGAAGTATTGGTTTTGCCGAAGGTAATGGTCCTGAAGATCAGCCTTTTGCAGAAAAGCGTTTGGCGAAAACCAACACACCTGTCTGTTTGTTTTCAGCATCCAAACTCGTGACAGCAATGTTGGTACATATGCTCGACGAAGAGGGCGAGATTAACTTGCTTGATCCGATCAGCTATTACATTCCTGAATATGCAAAGCATGGCAAACGCCACACGACGATTTTTCATTTACTCTCACATCGTGGCGGGATTCCACGCGTCGAAGGCAAAATCGAGCCTGAAACATTATTTGATAAAGCACGGATTTTACAATTACTTTATGACGCCAAACCGATGTCAGTTTCAGGTTCAAAGCTCGCCTATCATGCGGTCACGGCAGGCTATATCTTGGGTGAAGTGCTCGAGCGTGTGACGCAAAAGCCATTAACGCAGTTGTTGCAAGAGCGCATCAGCGATCCTATGGGGATGCGTTGTTTTAATTATGGTCTTGCGCCTGAGTTTCGAGGTGAGGTTGCAAAAAACTATGCCACAGGATTCTTTGCCAAAATGGGTACAGACCAATATTTGCATCATGTTTTGGGCGCCGATTTGAATACTACGGTGGATATTACCAATGATGAGCGTTTTATGGATGCGATTAGTCCAGCGGCAAATATATATACCAGTGCAGAAGAAATTGGTCGATTCTTTGAAATGTTACTCGATGGCGGTCGTTATCAAGACAAGCAGATTTTAACCCCTGAAACGGTTTTCCGTGCCACATTGCCGACGTCGGGTTATGTGATGGATCAATCCTTATTGATTCCGATGCGTTATGCGCTTGGTCCAATGCTTGGCGGTGATCCAGTGGGAATCTTTGGACCAATGACAGGACAGGCTTTTGGGCATATTGGCTTTTCAAATATTCTGTGTTGGGCTGACCCAAAGCGTGATATCAGTGTTTCGTTACTTACCACAGGAAAATCTGTAGTCGGCACGCATTTGCCAAGTCTTGCCAAAGTCTTGTACCAAATCTCAAAACAATGTCCAAGAGTCGAGCGTGATCAACGTCGTTCGCTGTTTGGTTCAGATCAAGAAAAATCTGAAAAGATTTAGGGTCTGTTGACATTTCAACCATGTTTTGCGTTATTGGCTAAAATCACATAAACGAGGCTTGAAACGTAGGAAATGGTCACTCCCTTGCCAAGTTTCATAACAAAGTTTATGGCAATTTTAGCCATAACCCTTCGGGACAAGGATTTTTTTTGACGCTACGTCGTTATGAATGAATCATTTAGAATGACTAAATTTCTTCATTCATGCCTAGTACCGCCTAAAAAACATCCGTTGTCGCAAACATCTGTGAAATGTCAACAGACCCTAATCAAAAGTAAGCGTCCGCTGAACCCCATACCTATTTTTGAACACTACCTTTAGGTTTCCAGCAGTGCGGCAGCAATTCTTCAATTTGGGTCACTTTATGTG
>LUOR01000074.1 GCA_001626925.1 Moraxellaceae bacterium REDSEA-S32_B1 | reverse complement strand
TAGCCTCAGAAATATGTGAACGCTTATAATACTTGTTTAACCCAGTCATAGCCTAACTTTAGCACCTTTTGATTTGTGATAAAGTTATCTAGACCCTAATTAAAATCAATAAATCCTTATAATTTCATATAAATCAATATCATGCAATTTACTTAATAATAATTCTTAATTTTGATAGCTACAATTTTTGTAAATTATGTATAAAAATAGACTTACCTTCTTTGATTAGTTTTTGCATACTGATTAAACATGAAAATAATCATTTTCTAGGAGGGGGAGATGTTTGAATTTTTAGTTCAAGACAAAGTCAATCATTTGCACTGGAAAATGATTAAAGTCAATTTGATGATCTTATCGAGCTTTGCGATTTCATTATTTTGGATAGATTTGCTACAAGGCGCAGAAGGCAGTAGCCAGATTGTGATAGGTTTTTTTGCACTGAGTTTTATCATTGCAAGTGGCTTAGTTGCGATATGGATGGCCTTGCAGGTTGCTACTTGGCAGGTAAGTTTTACCCAGAACAAGATTGAACAATGCGTGTTTAATTTGTATCGCCAAGTGCCGATGGTGTTTTTTAGTAGTTTATTGATTACGGCATTTTTGCAGATTTAAAGCGCTACTGTGAATCCTCTCCTTAGAGTAATGCTTATCAGTTAAGCGTAATTTCATTATTACTGATTGATAAATCTACCCCTTGCGAAACAATGTTTTTCATCTTTGAAAAAGAGGGGAACGCCATTGAATTCAACACTGTATTGATTGTCGAAATACTCCCTCCTTTAAAAAGGAGGGTTGGGGTGGATTAAAAATGCTTCACTGGCAGGCATTATCCCTTTGAGGGGAGGAATTATCGTAGCCTATCTAGGTTAACGACGCTGTTTAAAGCGTGTGTCAACTACTTTGGGTTTATAGATCAAACCAAGTATTAACAACAACGCACAGAATAACAAAATCGTCCAATCTCCTAAACGGCTATACAGCGTTTGACCTGTAAAGGCAGGCAACTCACCACGAAGCACTTGACGCACATCCATTGGTAATTTGCTGACGATATGCCCTTGTTCATTGATGAGCGCCGTCACGCCAGTATTGGTGGCACGGATGATCCAGCGTCCATTTTCTTTGGCACGCATTTGTACCATTTGTAGATGTTGCCATGGGCCAGCAGTGCCTGTAAACCACGCATCGTTGGAGATGGTCACCAGAAAGTCGGTATCCAACGCATTTTTACGCGTGATATTCGGATAAGCCACTTCATAGCAAATCGCTGAAGCCAAACGATGATTTTTGATCATCAAAGGTGGCTGTTGATCATGCCCTGCGCTAAAGCCACTGAGCGCCAAATCATTCGACACACCTGGTACGACCCAAGATAATGCGCCTGAAAATGGAATGTATTCACCAAAAGGCACAAGGCGTTGTTTGTAATACATCCCTTGAGATGACGAGCCTGTCGCCATGATGCTGTTATAGTATAGTGGCTTATCAGTCGTGGAATTATTTACATCCCAATACGGAATACCTGTAACCCAAGCCGAACCTTGCGCTTTGGCATGCTCGCTGATGATGTCTAAAAACGGTTGAATATCCGTCTGGAACATCGGAATCGAGGCTTCTGGCCACACCACGAGATCACGCCCCCATTCGGTTTGGCTCATGGTGGCGTAGATGCTTAAAGTCTGTGCTTGATACTCCACCAACCATTTCAAATCTTGTGGAATATTGCCTTGAATGAGGGAAACAGATAATGGTGCTTGATCTTTCGGTGTCACCCATTGGATATGTTTTGCACCGAAAGCGCCTACAATCAATAGCAAAATCGGTAAAATCCAAAAGCGTTTGCCAAATAGACATTCGGTCAGTGCAGAAGAAATCAGGATGACAACAAATGAAACGCCAAAAATACCTAACAACGGCGCATATTCATCTAAGCCATAGTTGGTAAAGGCATAACCGACGAATAACCACGGAAATCCTGTAAAGATCCACGTTTTTAACCATTCAAAAAACACCCAAATAGGTGCAAAGGTCAGTGGTGTTTCAGGAAAGAATCGACGATACAACCATGCTTGCACCGCACTAAACACGCCCATAGCAATCGCCATCAAGGCAATCAAAATTACCGCAAGATAAGCGGGTGTATCACCATAAACATGAATTGAGGTATACAGCCAAAATGCGCCGACGAACCACAGTCCAATGCCATAGCTCCAACCGATGAAAAAAGCATGTTTACTATTACGTTGATGTAAACACGCATAGAGTAAAGCAGGCGAGAGAATCGCTAACCACCAAAAATGGTAGGGTGCGAGTGCTAAAGGCAACAATGCACCTGCACAGAGCGCAATCAAACACACTAAGAGAATAGAAAAGCGATGGTTTTCTACAGATGCTGGTGGTGCTTTTAATCTTTGCATGAATTGGGAGAAAGCATTACTCATGCGCGCACAGCTCGAATACGTTGAATGCTACGTGTGTCTGCTTCGATAATGGTAAAGCTCCAATCTGCCAGTTCGACCACTTGACCTTCTAAATCGCTCACTAAACCAATCTCTTGCAGTAACAATCCGCCCATCGTTTCCACTTCATCATCAGGGAACTCAGAAGCAAAAATGCTATTAAAATATTCGATTGGCGTCAGTGCTTGAACGATCCAGGCATTTTGTTGTTCAGATTCAGGGTCGGGCTGAATGAATTGTGCGAATTGATCGACTTCATCATGTTCGTCTTCAATCTCACCGACGATTTCTTCTAAAATGTCTTCTAAAGTCACGATGCCCGAAGTTGTGCCATATTCATCAATCACGATGGCAAGATGCGACTGGGTATTTTTCAGCATACGCAATACTTGGTCAGAGCGTGCGCTTTCAGGAACGAATACCGCTTGACGCATTAACGTTGGAATATCAACTTTACGTTCAACTTGATTTAAAAAAGGTAAAAGGTCTTTTGCCAGCAATACGCCAACCACTTTGTCGCTATTTTCCGCAGAAAATACAGGGAAGCGAGAGTGTGCTGATTCAATCAAGACGTGGATAATATCAAGGACATCATCATCTTCTTGCAAGCTGACCAAGGCTGGACGTGGTGTCATCACTTCACGAATCTTGGTTGCAGGCAAATCAAGTACACCTTCAAGCATTGCCACAGTATCAGGCTCAAGATATTGCCGTGAATCCTGTACCAATTTTAATAATTCATCACGAGTTTCAGGCGCAGTGTTTAACCATTTTTTTAAGCCACGTGCCCACGAGGGACTTGATTCGTCTTGCATGACAGATCCTAAAATTACCAACAAAAATTGTCTAAAAGTGAATCCATCATACCGAAGAAATATCCGCTATGCATCTAAAAACATGTGGAAATTTATCCATTGGAGCGTAAAACCTCGGGGTTTAGCCCGAGGATATAAGCGACTGGCGTAAGCCATACGACATGAAATGTCGTTTTAAATACTTTT
>LUOR01000073.1 GCA_001626925.1 Moraxellaceae bacterium REDSEA-S32_B1 | reverse complement strand
GAACACCCCGAATCAGATGTATGAGCAAACAAAAACCGAGCTAATTGCTTAACTCGGTTTGAAGTGGAATACTGTCAATCTATTTCAGGACAAGACATATTAACGTCTTAATTTACATTGTGATTTAAACTAAGATTTATAAATTCAATATATAAAGATTAGGATGGTCATAATGATGTCATTTCAAGCATATTTCTTAAAATTGGCTGAGTACAATCAATGGGCAAACCAACAATTGTATGCTGTGCTGAATTCTTTGGATGATTCACAGCTTCATCAACTTCAACCAAATTTCTTTGATAGCATCATCAAGACGGCAAATCATATTTGGGTGGGAGATACGCTTTGGCTCGGACGAATAGATGGCAATCAACCTGCAAAATATCAACTCGATAGTGTGGTTTTTCAGGACATTAAAAGTTTGACCACAGCAAGAGTTCAACTTGATCAAGAGATTATTGAATACATTCACAATTTAACGGAACAAGATATTCTAGGAAAAGTTAGTTATTCACGTTTGGGCGAGTTGTTGCAGGAAAATTTGTATGATGTCTTGGCGCACATCTTCAATCATCAAACACACCACCGTGGTCAGTTGCATAGTATGGTATTTGCAATGACGGGGCAGTCTTTAGCTTTGGATATGATTTACTTTCAAAGAACAAATTCAGTAAATTAAATTATAAAAAATCACTAATTTTTTGACCTACTTCTCAAAGCCATTCTAAATTGATACATCTTGAGATTTATATTGTTTTTGAGTTGGTATATAGTGTTTACAGGACTTTACAAAGTCCATAAGGATATTTAAATACACAAGGGTGATTTCGTGATGAAGAAAATATTTAAAACATTAATTGTATCGTCAACGCTGATGATGAGTGCTATGACTGCATTCGCAGCAAGTCCAATTGTAGGCTATTGGAAAAGTATTGATGACCGTACAGGTGAACCTTTATCTTTAATAGAAATCAAGCAAGAGAAAGATGGTACGTATTCGGGAACGATTATCCATCGTTATCCAAATCAAGGCGGTCATACATTAACGCATTGTACAAAATGTCCAGAACCATTTAAGGATAAACCTCTCGTTGGATTGAAGATTTTGACTGGGTTCCAAGAGCTTGCGAAAAAGCCAGGTTATTATGTCAATGGGAAAGTGGTCGATGCAAAAAGCGGTGGGGTTTATAAGGGCAAGGCCAATGTGAGCAAAAATGGTCGTCGCCTGCATATGCGTGGTTATGTGGGGATTTCATTGCTTGGTCGCTCAAATGTTTGGGTGCGTAGTGAGAGTGCAACGCCATAATATGCGAGATTGCTAATACGCAATTTTTACAGGAAGTGAATGAGCCAATCAATTAAAATATTGTTTGGCTTTTTTATTATGCGATTTGATATTTTATAAATGTTCCACGCAGATTTTATAATAGATTTTCTTTGAATTCATCTGTGCAAAAATGAACAATAAAAGTCGGCTTTTTTTCGGTAAATTTGGCATTTTATGCTATACTCTCAAGGTTGATTTTTAGCTCACATAATTTATTTTTAAGTGCTTATATTTAAGTCATTTTTTGATTCAAATCTGATTTTAAAAATAGCTCAAAACTGATAGCAAGGAGATTGCATGAGCGTATCGGAAATTCGCCCGATTGCGATTGAGGATGAACTCAAAAATTCCTATCTCGATTATGCAATGAGTGTCATTGTTTCACGTGCTTTACCTGATGTGCGTGATGGATTAAAACCTGTTCATCGTCGTGTGCTCTATGCCATGCATGAGCTCGGGAATGACTATAACAAAGCCTATAAAAAATCTGCCCGTGTGGTCGGTGATGTGATCGGTAAATATCACCCGCATGGTGATACTGCTGTGTACGACACCATCGTGCGTATGGCGCAACCATTTAGCTTGCGTTATCTGTTGGTTGATGGCCAGGGTAACTTTGGTTCAGTCGATGGCGATAGTGCAGCGGCGATGCGTTATACCGAAGTGCGCATGACCAAGCTCACCCATGAACTCCTTGCCGATCTTGAAAAAGATACTGTCGATTGGGTTGATAACTACGATGGCTCTGAGCGCATTCCTGATGTGTTACCGACACGTATTCCCAATCTATTGGTGAATGGTACAACGGGTATTGCAGTGGGTATGGCGACCAATATGGCGCCGCACAACCTCACTGAAGTGATCAATGCTTGCCTTGCTTATGTCGATGATGCCAATATTCCGATCGAAGGCTTGATGCAGCATATTTCAGGACCTGATTTCCCAACAGGCGGTACGATTTATGGTCGTGCAGGGATTATTGATGCCTACCGTACAGGCAAAGGGCGTGTGCATATCCGTGGTAAATATCACGTTGAAACCAATGATAAAAATGATCGTCAAACTATCGTCTTTACCGAAATTCCGTATCAAGTTAATAAAGCCAAAGTCATTGAGCGTATTGCTGAGTTAGTCAAAGAGAAGAAATTAGAAGGCATTTCTGAGCTTCGTGACGAATCTGATAAAGAAGGTATGAGGATTGCGATTGATCTCAAGCGTGGTGAAAACGCTGAAATCGTGGTTAATAATCTATTCCTAAATACGCAGTTGCAAAGCTCGTTTAGCATCAACATGGTCTGCCTAGATAATGGTCAGCCGAAGTTGATGAATCTAAAGGATATCGTTGCAGCCTTTATTCGCCATCGTCAAGAAGTGGTAACGCGCCGTACCATGTATGAGCTACGCAAGGCACGTGAGCGTGGTCATATTTTAGAAGGTTTGACGGTTGCCTTAGCCAACATTGATGAGATCATCGAAACCATCAAGACTTCTGCTAACCCAGCTGAAGCTCGTGAACGCTTACTTGCCAATGAATGGCAAGCAGGTGGCGTAATTGCTCTGCTTGAAAAAGCAGGTTCGGTATCGGTGCGTCCTGAAGTGATCGAAGGTGAAGATCCAAATCGTCCATTTGGTTTGGATCATCTCAACTATCGTCTTTCTCCTGCACAAGTTGGCGCAATTTTAGAATTGCGTTTACATCGCTTGACAGGCCTTGAACAAGACAAGTTGCATGCAGAATATAGCGAAATTCTAGGTCAAATTGCTGAGCTAACTGCAATTCTCAATGACTTTAATTTGCTCATGAATGTGATTCGTGAAGAGTTAAGCGCAGTCCTACAACAATACGGTGATGAGCGTCGTACTGACATTATCGAATCTGGGGTTGACTTCTGCCGTGAAGATTTGATACCCGAAGAGCAAGTGGTATTGACTGTTTCACAGACTGGCTATGCCAAGACTCAACCACTTTCTGACTACGAAGCACAGCGTCGTGGTGGTCGTGGTAAATCTTCAACCAGTATGAAAGAAGACGATATTATTCACCATTTGGTAGTGACTTCCAATCATGCCACGGTACTTTTCTTTACCACACGTGGTAAGGTTTATCGTCTGAAAGCCTTTGAAGTGCCGATTGCTTCTCGTGGGGCGAAAGGTCGTCCAATGGTGAATTTGTTGCCGTTAGAGAGCAATGAAAATATCACCGCAATTCTACCAATTCGTGAGTTTGCTAAAAATCAATACATCTTCATGGCGACGGCATCGGGCACGGTAAAACGTGTCACGCTAGAGCAATTCAGTAATATCCGTGCTAATGGATTACGTGCCATTGAGCTGAGCGATGATGATACTTTGATTGGCGTGGCGATCACGGACGGCGAACAGCAAATTATGTTGTTTAGCAATGAAGGTAAGGCAATTCGCTTTGCTGAAGGTGATGTCCGTGCGATGGGTCGTACTGCCAAAGGTGTACGTGGTATGCGTGTGAATTTCGCAGGTAGTACACTGGATGAAGATGATGCCGATGTCGTGAATGATGATGCTGACAACAGTGGCGACGATCAAGACGATGACAGCACCACCAATAGCCGTATCGTGTCTTTAGTCGTTGTGCCTGAAACAGGCGAAGTGCTCTGTGCATGTGCCAATGGTTACGGTAAACGTACCGCAGTTGGTGAATTCCCAACCAAGAAGCGTGGTGGTAAAGGCTTGATTGCGATCAAAACCAGTGAGCGTAATGGTGAATTGGTTGGTGCAGTTGCCATCGATGAGCACAAAGAGCTATTGCTAATCTCTGACGGGGGCACGATGGTGCGTACTCGTGCGCATGAGATTGCGACGACTGGACGTAATGCACAGGGTGTGCGTTTGATCCGTCTTGGAGCAGATGAAACGTTGGTAGGCTTAGAAGCCTTGGAAGATTTGTCAGAAGAACTCGATGAGTTGTTAGAAGACGTGGAAAATACAGAAATAACCACTGAAACTCAAAGTGAAGTTACTGAACCAAATGTAGCTGATGATCTAGCGACGGACAAAGATCAGGAATAATTTTTCTAATATCTTTTGTTTACTATTCCATCTCGATCAATTTTTCTGTAAAATACTGCATCCCTTACCTGCAGGTCGCATTGCATGGTGCAATCGAGCCGAACAGGTATCTAAAAGAGGTTGTTATGGCAGTTAAGTTAAAAACTCGCCGTGGTGCAGCTAAACGCTTTAAAGCGACTGCAAACGGTTTTAAACGCAAGCAAGCGTTCAAACGTCACATCTTGACCAAAAAATCTGCAAAGCGTATTCGTCAATTACGCGGCTGTGTAATGGTTCATGTTTCTGACATGAATTCAGTTCGTCGTATGTGCCCATACATCTAAGGAGATTTTAAATGGCTCGTGTAAAACGTGGTGTAGTGGCGCATCGCCGTCACAAGAAAATTCTTGCTCGTGCAAAAGGTTATTATGGTGCGCGTTCACGTGTTTATCGTGTAGCGTTCCAAGCTGTGATCAAAGCTGGTCAATATGCTTACCGTGACCGTCGTCAGAAAAAACGTCAATTCCGCGCTTTGTGGATTTCACGTATCAATGCTGGTGCACGTCAAAATGGTTTGTCATATAGCCGTATGATCGATGGCTTGAAAAAAGCTCAAGTAATCATCGACCGTCGCGTATTGGCTGACATCGCTTATCATGATGCGGTTGCATTTGCTGCTTTGGCTGAAAAAGCGAAAGGTGCATTGGCTGCTTAAGTCATTGATATTAAAAAAACGCACTTTATGTGCGTTTTTTTATGGGCGGATTCAAGCGGCAAGTGCAACAGTATAAAAACCAGCCATAACTTCACTCGGTGTATACCAACCTAGTGTTTTTCTAGGACGATGGTTGAGTGCAA
>LUOR01000072.1 GCA_001626925.1 Moraxellaceae bacterium REDSEA-S32_B1 | reverse complement strand
CAAAGCTATAGTCACGTTGTGTACGTTTAACTCGTTGTTCTCGTTTATGTTCCATAAAATAAGTCTCTTAAGGTGTAAACTTATTTCAGGACGGGACAGACTATACTCTAAATAAGTAATAAAAAGTTCAAATCTGGATCAATAGCCTGCTTGCCAAAACGCATGCCCAGCTTTGATCGGGTCGCCAGTTTCTTCATAGACTTTTAGCCATACATCATATTGATGAATCACAGGATGTTGGTTCGGGTGGAAGTCTTTCTTAAACCAATCCAAATATTCGCTTCTCATACGTGTCATGATGCCCTGTTTTCCAAAGAACCACGGCAAACCCTTGCGAAACATGTTAAATCGTTCACGACGACTAAAGCCATCATGATCGAGCATGATATTGGCACGGTACATAGTGAAGCCAAACATCATCACTGTTGTTAAAGCAAGCGCAAACTTACGAGTTGTTTCAGGCACTTCACCGACTTGCTTCATCACATCGAATGCAACGTCACGATGTTCCATCTCTTCGATCGAATGCCATGCAAACAATGCACGTGCATATGGGTGTGCATCTCCAAGCGTTTCTTTATAGTTATAAAATGTGTGTGCCATCAATGCGGTGAGATGCTCGGCTGCTGCGGTCATAGCAATATTGTATTGTGGCGAGCGTTTGGTCAGTTCAAACTTAAAAATCTTTTTAAGCATTGTCGTAAACTGATCAAGTGGCATGCCTTGTTTTTTCATTAAGTCATTCATTTTGTCATGTGCAATGCCGTGCTGTGCTTCTTGACGGATAAAGTCTTTGACCTTTTGTTGTAGCTCAGGATCTTCAATCTTGTCTCGGAATAGTCGAACAGATTCGATAAAGTAACGCTCGCCCTCAGGAAACGTTAGGCTCAGCGCATCAAAAATGCGAGTGCGGAAAGGATCGTCGCCAAACCAAAAACGTGGGATGTCGTCCAGTTTAAAATCCAAGTTGGTACGAACCACTGGATCAACCTTTTGATGCTGTACGAGTGCATTCATTTTTATTTTCCTGCTGTCTTGATGATGTCATTATGGACGAGATTGTTCAAAAATGTTTTGACAGATCAAGTCAAATTTTATACAAATGACGACATTGTACAATCTCGAGTGTCAAGTTATGACTGTAAAACTCATTGTCGGATATTTACGTTTGATGCAACGTGTGATGCATCATTATGAGCTGACTTGGGCGAAGTTATCAGTTCAAGGTGAATTGGTACGTGCCTTTCAACAGAGTTTACAAGATGATCAACGGCACGAGTTTGATGCAGATCAATATACACAGATCATGAATGCGATGCAGACGCATTTTGATCGTCCAGTTAGTTTAGTTATGGCGGAGCATTTGGCACTACAAGATGTTGGGCTGATGGGCTATTTGGCATCGACCAGTATTGATCTAAAACAAGCTTTTGGGCTTTTTCAGAAGTATTATCCCTTGCTATATAAAATGACCAATATTGAAGACATGATGGTCTTTGAAGATCAAGAGTATTTTTCGATTCAGTGGCATGGTGGATTTGAGGCGTGGCAGGTGTTTTATGAGTTAAACATTGCGATTTTATTTCGATATATTCAATTGATCGTACGTAAAGAAGAATTGATTCCACCAAAAAAAATTGCGCTGGGCTATCAGCCTCAGTTTTCGCTAGATCATTACGAACATTTCTTTGAAACCAAAGTGGATATTCGCCCTGAATATTATCTCATCACAGTGCCGAAAAGTAATTTAGAAATTAAAAGCAACGCATCGGATCAAGCTTTGAATGAAATGTTGTCCATTCAAGCACAGCAGTCGATTGAGCAAAGTAGTCAAAACCTCAGCGCCAAGCAGTTTCGGCATAAAGTGGTGACATTGATCGAGCAGGGTTTACAACAAGATCAGCAAGCCATCCAAGCCTTTGTCGCAGAACAAATGTTTTGCTCAGAACGAACATTACAACGGCAACTTTTACAATTTGATTTGCATTTTCAGACCTTGCTGGATGAATTTCGTTTTGAGCGTGCGAAGTCGTTACTAATTACAGGAAAGCACCTTACAGAAATTGCACAGGAGCTGGGTTACTCTGATCAAAGTGCTTTTGGACGTGCGTTCAAACGCTGGTCAGATATGACACCAAAGCAGTTTGTTCAGTCGAAAAGAAGCTAGTATTGCTCAAGATTTTATGATGGATATATTAAGTAACTATCAAAATATAACTAACTAGTCACATTCAGTTTCACGACACTAAAATAATCTGTGCTATATGTGATGATTTAAAACGAATTCGATAAGGATTGAACGATGAATATTCAAGAAATGACAGGTTTGGAAATCATGCAAGCGTTTGCAAGTGGTGATATTCCTGCGCCAAGTATTTGTGAAACCATACCGATGCAACCTGTCGAAGTCGAATATGGTCGTGTGGTATTTTCTGCACAAGCGGACAAACGCCATACCAATCCTTTAGGTGGCGTGCATGGTGGCTTTGCAGCAACGGTTTTGGATTCGGTGACGGGTTGTGCTTCGCATACTGTTGTAGGTGCAGGTGAGGGTTACGGCACAACAGATTTGAATATCAAAATGTGTCGTCCAATCCCGTATGACACCAAGATGATTGCTGAAGGGAAGGTCATCAATGTCGGACGAAATTTGATTATTGCGGAAGGTTATATCCGTGATGAAGCAGGGAAAATCTATGCGCATGCCACAGCGACCAATATGATTATTCGCCGTTAAGCGAAACCGATTCCAATTTCAATAAAAAAAGCACCGATGACAAGGTGCTTTTTTATGAGCACTGAAACTAGACCGTAGCAGATGCCGTGGTTTTCGGTTTTCCTAATCCTGTGAAAATCGCCAAGATGGCAAAGATTGCCAGCATCCAGCAGTAATAGACATTGCCAATCAAAGCGAGTGGGGAAATGCTTGCAATCGAGCTTGCCAGTAAAATTTGTGCGCCATAAGGTATGACACCTTGTACCACACACGAGAATATATCGAGTAGGCTTGCACTACGTTTCGGATCGACGCCATACTCAGCTGCAACTTCACGTGCAACATCACCCGAAAGTAGAATCGCAATTGTGTTGTTTGCCACGAAGAAGTTAGAAAAAACCACCAAGAAGGCAATACTCACTTCACCTGCACGTTGACGAGCTAGACGAAGCTTTCCTGAAAAGGCATAGATGCGCTGTAATAACCATGCTAAACCGCCTTGTTTTTGTAGCATCGCAGACAAACCGCCTAAGAATACTGAAAGCAAAGTCACTTCAAACAAATTGACAAAGCCGTCATAGATTGAGTTGCTGAATTTCACCAAGCTATATTCAGGAGTAAAGAGTGTGCCGAATAAACCTGAAACTAGAATTCCGACCATCAACACTGCAAGTACATGCAGGCGAGTAAATGCTAAGAAAAATACGACCAAATACGGAATGATCAACCATGCGTTAAAGTCTTTCACTTCGATCGCATTGTGGTGTGAAAAGCCAATCACGGTATAGATCACGATTGCTAGGATACTCGCAGGTAAGGCAATCCAAATGTTGCTTTTAAACTTATCTCGAAGCGTCACATTTTGGCTACGTGTTGCCGCAATCGTCGTGTCTGAGATCATCGACAAGTTGTCCCCAAACATTGCACCGCCGATGACCGCACCAATGGTCAGTGGTACTGCCAAATCTGTCGCCTGAGTAAAGCCGAAGGCAATCGGTGCACAGGCAGCAATCGTACCCATCGACGTGCCCATTGCCGTAGCAATAAATGCTGAAATGATAAACAGCATCGGCAAGACGAACTGTACAGGAATTAGAGATAAACCAAACTGAACCGTGGCATCGACACTACCAATCACGCTACTGACATTGGCAAATGCCCCTGCAAGCATGAACACCATCAACATCAAAATTAAATTTGGATGGCTTGCGCCTTCCAAGAAGTCACTGATGGCTTGATTGATTGGTTTACGTGCTAAAAAAACAGCCAAAATTAACGCAGGTAAAACAGCAACAGGTGCTTTGAGTTGATAAAAGGCGAAGTCTGTACCGAGATAAGTATGATAAATCCCACTGCCCAAGAATAATGCTAAAAACAGTAGCAAAGGTAACAGTGCCAATGCATTAGGGTGGATTTTTTGAGTTTCTGTGGCGGTCATGTGTCGCTAAACTTTAGAAAATAGCCCTCTAGTATAAAAAAATTACAGATTTGTACAAATAACAAAAAGCAAAATTCATATCAATTAACGGATAAAAGGTGCTTTTACAGCAAGCTATGTATTGAAAGTGCGTTGAGCATTTATAAAAATCCCGTGCAAATTTTGGTACAAAGTATCATTGAGTGATTGGATTTAAATTTTTAAAATGCTTTCCAAGTTTTAAAGATAAAAAACATTCGCCAAAAACTGCACTTTCTGCCGAATTTTCTTTATGATGGCAACAACACGATGTAATGGTAGGAAATACAATCTCATGTCACGTTTGGCACAGCGTTTTGCACAGTTACAAGCAGAAAATAAAAAAGCATTGGTCAGTTATGTGATGGCAGGTGATCCCACACCGACAGTCACTGTGCCTTTGTTGCATGACATGGTTGCAGCAGGTGTGGATATTTTGGAAGTGGGATTGCCATTTTCTGACCCGATGGCGGACGGTCCAGTGATTGCAGTGGCTGCTGAGCGTGCGGTTGCAGGCGGTACCAATACGTTAGATGCGATCCAAATGGTCAAAGAGTTCCGTCAGAAAGATCAAGATACACCAGTAGTTTTGATGGGTTATCTGAATCCTGTAGAAGTGATTGGCTATGAAAAATTTGTGGAAATCGCCAATGATGCAGGTGTCGATGGCTTGATCTTGGTGGATTTGCCACCTGAAGAAGCACAAGATTTTGATGCGATCTTGGCAAAGCATGACATGGATCAAGTGTTTCTCCTTGCACCAACTTCTACCGATGAGCGTATTGCCCATGTGGTGAAACAAGCGCGTGGCTTTATTTATTATGTATCGCTCAAAGGCGTGACAGGTGCAGCGACATTGGATACCAAGTCGGCAGCAGATCGTATTGCCAAGATCAAGCAAGTGACCGATTTACCTGTTGGTGTCGGTTTTGGTATTAGCGATGCGGCATCAGCCAAAGCAATGGGTCAGGTTGCCGATGCAGTGATTGTCGGCAGTGCATTTGTGAAGCCATTTGCAACACTTTCACCGAGTGAGGCAAGCGCCAAAGCGGTGGAAAAAGTGAAAGAATTACGTGCTGCGTTAGATGAGCTATAAGCGCATCTTCTAAAAATAGCGCAGTGAAATGAATTAGTTGAGAACTTGGATGTGTAGACATGAGTGAAGTGAAGCAAGAGCAAAAGCAGGACGAGAAGCAGAGCTTGTTACAAAGTAGCTCATGGTTTGAACGTGCAGTGCCGAGCGTACAAGTTCCTGAAGAAAATAAAAATAAGCCACTGTTTACCGAGCCGACTATTGAATGTCCAGAATGTCATGCCTTGGTTACACGTACGGCGATGTCATTTAACTCCTATGTGTGTCCGCAGTGTGATGAGCATTTGCGTATGAAAGCACGTGACCGTTTGAATTGGTTTTTTGATCAAGTCAATCAAGAGCTCGGGCAAGAGTTTTTCGCAGGCGATCCGCTGACTTTTGTTGATAGTCGCCCTTATCCACAGCGTATGGAAGAAGCACAGCAAAAGACTGGTGAAACCGAAGCCTTGATCAGTATGCAAGGTCAAGTCAATGGCGTGCCGATGATTGCGGTGGCTTTTGAGTTTGAATTTATGGGTGGCTCGATGGGCACAGTGGTCGGTGATCGTTTCGTCCAAGCGGCTGAGTTGGCTTTAAAACTCAAACAACCGATGATTTGCTTTGCTGCTTCAGGTGGTGCACGTATGCAAGAAGGCATGTTGTCTTTGATGCAGATGGCACGGACTTCGGCAGCGATCGAACGTCTGCATAATGCAAGTATTCCCTATATCGTGGTGATGACCAATCCTGTCTATGGTGGCGTGACTGCATCACTTGCCATGCTTGGTGATGTGCATCTCGCTGAGCCAAAAGCTATGATCGGCTTTGCAGGTAAACGTGTCATCGAACAAACGGTACGTGAGAAACTTGACGAACCATTCCAACGTGCAGAATATTTACTTGAGCATGGTGCGATTGATCAAATTGTGCATCGTCACGCATTACGAGATACAATCTACCGTATCGTAAGTAAACTGATGAATCTCCCTTGAGCCAGCCCAACTCTAATCAAACATTAAATATCCCAACAGCGCACGATCCCTTACAGACATGGCTTGACTATTGGACTTCGGTTCATGTCACAGCCATTGATTTGGGTTTAGAAAGAGTGCTTCCAGTCGCAGAAGCGTTGGAAATTCTCAAGCCGAATCTTCAAAACAATGCCAAAATCATCACGGTAGCAGGGACAAACGGTAAAGGCTCAACCACAACTACGATCGCCAGTATCCTCAAAGCCAGTGGCTACAACGTCGGCTTATATCAATCACCCCATATCTTCCAGTTCAATGAACGTGTCCGCTTAAATGGTCAGCCTGTCGATGATGCTTTACTAATTGAAGCTTTCGTTGCTGTGGAAAATGCACGTCATCAGTGCAATCTCACCTTATCTTTTTTTGAAGCGACCACGCTAGCGGCGTTTTATATTTTTAAACAACAAGCCTGTGATGTTTGGGTGCTTGAAGTCGGTCTAGGTGGTCGGCTCGATGTGGTGAATATTATTGATACCGATGTGGTGGTGATCACCAATATTGGCTTGGATCACGTCGATTGGCTCGGTGATACCATTGAAAAGATCGCTTTTGAAAAAGCAGGTATCATTCGTCCAAATATTCCAGTGATTTTTGCAAGTAGCCAAGATTTACCTCAAGCGATTGCCGTTAAAGTCGCAGAATGTGATGCCAAGCTGATTCAATTCAATCAAGATTATTTTATCAATGAAGATCAGACTGATGATGCGGACCATTGGTATTTAGCCACACCAGCGATAACCATGCGTTTGCCACATGGACATTTGGCACAGATCAATCAAGCTGCAGCCATCATGGCGGTTTTGCAATCGGGCTTAAACATTTCCCAAGATGTGATTGCACAGGGTCTAGTGCAAGCAAAGCTCGCAGGACGTTTTGAACTGCGACAATATCAAGGGCAACAACTCATCTTAGATGTGGCACACAATCCACATGGCGCAGAATTTTTAACACAACAATTAACACGATACTTACAATTACATCCTGAAATCCGCCGTGTAAATGCGGTATTTTCTATGCTCGATGATAAAGACATTGTCGGTGTGATCAAATTATTATCAAATCATGTGCATCAATGGTATATTGCGCCATTAGATGTGGCACGTGCAGCACCGATTGCACGGCTACATCAGGATTTGGCGCAGTTTGATCAGTCCGTCGTCGTGGCGGACACTGTGCAAGAGAGCCTTTTGCAGGCGATCGCACAGCGTACATCGGATCAATTGATCTTGGTATTTGGCTCGTTTCACACTTTAGAAGCCGTTTGGGAGTGTATGGTGGATGGCAATGAATAATAAGCAACGTCTATTTGGCGGCGTTGTGCTGCTTGGTGGTGGCGTGTTATTGGCAGCAATTTTATTGAAAGGTCAACATCAAGACGACACTCGTCCACCATTGGCACAGCCTGTCGAACAGACTGCTGAACAAGGTCAAAACGGTGAAAATAGCGCAACAGGTGAGCAATTCGACTTGCAACCTCTAGCCGTCGATGTGGAAACTGAGCGCCGTCTACTCGAAGAACAGCGTAAAGCACGTGAAAAAGCCGTTGCAGAACAAGAGCAACTGGCAGCGCAATATCTCGCTATGCAACAACAAGCAGAAGCCGATGCCGCGCGTAAAGCCGCAGAAGAACATGCCGCCTTACTTGCATCGCGTCAGGCACAGATGCAAAGCTCAGACAATATTCCACCTGAGTTGATAGAAAGCGAACAATCAAAACTGGCTGCAGCGCAAAAAACTGTCGATGAAAAAGCCAAGATCGCTGAGCAAAAAGCCAAAGAGGTCGAAAAGCTGAAACAAGATGCCGAAGCAAAACGTAAAGCCAATGAAATAGAAAAAGCCAAGAAAGCAGAAGCAGATAGACGCCAAGCAGAAGCAGATGCTAAGGCGAAGAAAGAAGCTGACGAAAAAGCCAAAAAAGACGCAGAAGCCAAACGCAAAGCGGATGCTGAGAAAAAGGCAAAGCAAGAAGCTGAGGAAAAACGGAAGGCTGAAGCAGATGCTAAGGCGAAAAAGGAAGCCGAAGCCAAACGTAAAGCCGAAGATGAGAAAAAAGCCAAAGAAGCTGAAAAAGCTCGTCAGCTACTGGAAGAAGGCGACAAAAACTGGATGGTACAGGTGGCACTGGCTGCCAACCAAGCCAATGCCGATGCTGTGACTGCCAAGCTCCAAGCCAAAGGCTATAAAGTCACGCAAAGTAAAACCACCAAAGGCGTGCGCATCATGGTTGGTCCATCGAAAAGCCGTGAAGCTGCCGACACCACACGCAAGAAGATCGCAGCGGATAGTAGCTTAAATATGAAATCTGCATGGGTGATCGACTGGGTGCCATTAGATCAGCGTTAGTCAGAGGTTTAAGTTTCCTACTTAATTCAAGATTGAACTGACAGGTATTTAGGTTTAATTATAACTGTCAGCTCAGATCTTGGTGGATAAACTTTAAGCTAAAAAGAAGTGAGCCACACTGGTAGAACTCCAGTCATTCTTAGTTCTTCAAATAATTGAACACATGCAGCTAACCAAACAAACCATATGACTTGTGCTAAGAATTTTCGGCAATGCTTTGGTGAGACTTCATATCGTTCTGGTTCATAATAGTTACGGAAGCTAGGCCAAAACCTAGGGGTGGTCTCACAATATTTAGCATATTGTTCTGGAAAAGCTCGTGTTAGGAATTTTTCCTCCTGATTAATCACAAAATGATAATAAATAATGAATATTATTGTAAATGCAATAGGGAGGAAAAGTGTTTCAGTTAAAAACATAACACCTAATGCTCCTAAATAGCTGAATACATATAGTGGATTGCGGCAAATCGAGTAAGGGCCATATGTAACGAGTTTGGAGTCTTTGAATCCTGAAATATATAAGCTACACCAAATTCGACCCATGACGCCCAAGCCGACAAGGAACCAACCTGTAAACCATAGTAAGTGTTCAACTAACAGTGATGAGTTGTGCCATTTGCTGGCAGTCGTAGATAAAATGATAATTAAAATTAGGCCAATAATGCGGGAGCCTAATGTGCGAGTTTTCGATGTAAAAAAATTCATATTATACCTTAATACTGTTCGATTTTATTTAATGTAGAACAGTTAAAATTCATTGATTATTGCTAACGTGATTTTTTAAATGAATCTCAAAAAACCAATAAATAGCAATCAGATAACACAGCCTGTTTTTTTAGATAAACACATAATAAAGTGTAAAATATTTTATGAGACCACCAAAGAATATGATATAAAATTCATATAGATGGGAATAATCATAAATTCTTTATTATGTGAAGTTTGGGATTTTGAATTAGAGGAGGGGGGAGTGGTGTTGTTAAAATTAAAGATTGATATGAGTTTTTCCACTCATATAATTGCTCTGAATCTAATTGTAAAAACTGTATCGATTGTTGTTTAATGAGATCATTTTTCAAGGTCACATGATGCCCAAAGTGACCACAGCTATCTTGAAAACAGACTTTCTTACAATAGGTTTCAATTTTCGTAGTATTTATATTTTTCTTGGCGTTATCATATTCAATTGCAGTGATCGTACTATTTGTTATTTTGTTATTATCGTGTAGGCACGACGCTTCAGCTACACCCCAAACACTTTGAAGTGCAAACATAAAAGCAAGAATTTGAGTAAGAATAACTTTTATAACCATTGTCTTATCATACTAAACTCATTTGTATATTTCAATTAGCAAAACGTGTCTATTCTTTATTTTATTCTATAAATTACCTTTAAAATTAAGGAAGCGTTATTGTTAATTTGGCTAAGCTTTTTTTGAGGATAAGTTTTTGAAAAATATTTATTCTTACTGATAATAAATATTTGGTATGTGTGGTAAGGCATGTTGTTTGTTACTCTATAATTACTGACGCAAATAATTGCTTTGCCTGAATTAGCTCAGTAGAATGGACGACTCCAAAAATCTGCTAACAGAGTGGTCTATGTCTGCACGTAAAATCCTCGTTACCAATGCTTTACCCTATGCCAACGGCCCGATTCACATGGGGCATTTGCTAGGTTATATCCAAGCGGATATTTGGGTGCGTGCGATGCGTGCAATGGGTCATGACGTAATCTATGTCTGCGCAGACGATGCTCACGGTACCGCGATCATGCTTCGTGCTGAAGCCAACGGCATCAAACCAGAACAACAAATCGCCAACGTTCAAAGAGAGCATATTCGTGACTTTGATGGATTTGGTGTTCATTTCGATCATTATGATTCGACGCATAGCGATACCAACCGTGCCCGTTCACAAGAAATTTATCTTAAAAATCGTGAAGCAGATAATATTGCGGTACGCCCAGTTAGTCAGCTATTCGATCCTGAAAAAGGCATGTTCCTATCAGATCGCTTTATCAAAGGTACTTGCCCAAAATGTAAATCTGGAGATCAATACGGCGATGCTTGCGAAGTCTGCGGTACGACTTATAATGCTACAGAACTGCTCAATCCGCACTCGACTTTAAGCGGCGCAACGCCAGTCGAAAAATCGTCAGATCATTATTTCTTTAAACTGCCAAACTTTGCAAATTATTTGCAGAAATGGACACGTGACCAAGGGCGTTTACCGCTTTCGATCGCTAATAAACTGGATGAATGGTTTGAAAATGGCTTGAACGATTGGGATATTTCTCGTGATGCGCCGTACTTTGGTTTTGAGATTCCCGATGCGCCAAACAAATATTTCTATGTGTGGGTGGATGCGCCGATCGGCTATATGTCGAGTTTTGAAAACTATGTGAAAACCAAACGTCCAGAACTCAACTTTGACGATTACTGGAAAAAAGATTCACAAAACGAAGTCTATCATTTCATCGGGAAAGACATCGTCTATTTCCATGCGCTGTTTTGGCCTGCAATGCTAGACGGTGCAGGTTATCGCACGCCGACAGGTTTATTTGTGAATGGCTTCCTCACCGTCAATGGTCAGAAGATGTCAAAATCTCGTGGCACATTTATCAAAGCAGAAACCTATTTACAGCATTTAAATCCTGAATATTTGCGTTATTACTTTGCCTCAAAACTATCTGATAAAGTTGAAGATTCTGATTTGAATTTGGATGATTTTGTTCAAAAAGTGAACTCAGATTTGGTTGGTAAAGTGGTCAATATCGCCAGTCGCTGTGCCAAATTTATCAACACCAATTTTGACAATACATTATCTGCCAACTGTGCTGAAACTGGATTAGTCCAAAGCTTTATTGATGCAGGTGACTCGATTGCCAAGTGTTATGAAGATCGTGAATTTTCAGCGGCAATCCGTGAGATCATGGCGCTTGCTGATCGTGCCAATCAATATATTGATGAGAAAAAGCCGTGGGCTTTGGCGAAGATCGAAGGCGAAGAACAACAAGTGCATGAAGTCTGTTCAGTTGGGATTAACCTATTCCGTCAGCTCGCAATTTATCTTTCGCCAGTGTTGCCGACTTTGGCACAGCAAGTACAAGATTTCTTAAAATTGGACAGTTTTGATTTTGCTTCACGTACGATGATTTTGACCAATCATGAGATTGCGCAATTCCAACCGTTGATGCAACGTGTCGATGCCAAAGCCGTGACGGCAATGGTTGATGATTCTAAAGATTCTTTAGCGGCTGCCGAGCCTGCAAAAGTTGAAAAAAAGAAAGCGAAAACTGCGGAAAAAACTGAAGCTAAAAATGCTGAGCCTTTTGTTAATGAAGCGCAAGAAATTAAAATTGATGATTTCCTCAAAGTCGATTTACGTGTTGCAGAAGTCATTGATGCAAATATCGTTGAAGGTTCGGACAAATTACTACAACTGACCTTGAATGTCGGCGAAGCTGAGCCACGCAATGTCTTTAGTGGCATTCGTAGTCAATACGCACCTGAAGATTTGAAAGGGAAATTGGTAGTGATGGTCGCCAATCTTGCACCTCGTAAAATGCGTTTTGGCATATCGAACGGTATGGTGCTCGCTGCGGGCAATGGTGAAGGCATCTTTATCGTATCACCTGATAGTGGTGCAAAAGCAGGGGATAAGGTGTCTTAAGGTATGCCTTAATTTTTAAATAAATTGATGCAGAACCTCTTGTGTAGTTAAAAAATAGCGCTGATTAGCTAATATTTAGCTTGTCGTCTTTTTGAAAGAGGGTATGTGCTATTTGGGTTCTGCTTAGAAATAATTATAATAATGTTATGCTAAATAGCTTATTTTCTGAACTTTGAATTGCGTAAATTGAAGGCTTTTTTTATTTTTAGAAGCGATTTTTTTACTCTGTCTTTTATATATAGATATGTCATTATTTTTCGATTGCCTCGTTCAAATTTGCTTTGTATTCTTAATAAATTATAGCCTTCATCAAATTGGATAAATCTCTTCTTAGCTTTTTTTAGCTTAGCTTTAAAATCTATAATTTCGATTTTTTTAATGGGCAATAGACCTGATTTTACCCCCAAATCAATTTTTTGCTCTAAATCTAATTTAGAAACAGGGTTAGACCATTCAATTTTGTATTTATCTATTTGAAGCGATGTTTGTTGATCTTTTATGAAAATAGTATGTAACTTGTCTTTTGTATCGCAAAATTGAAGAATTATTGCAGTATCTAAAGGTATGCTTCTGTCATTAAGTTCAAAACTGAAAGGTTTTAGTAGTCTAGTATAAAATGTATAAAAATTATCGTATGATTTTAAGTTTTTAACTTTATAGATTCCTTCTGAAGTATGAAGTATTATAGTTGAAGTTCGGGGGATTTTACTCAGTTTTAGGGAGTAAGCATTTAATCCGTTGGAATAAAAATAAGCTGGACTAAATTGTTCATAATAGTATTCGTATCCCTTAATAATAATTGGATTCTCTTTTGTTGCTTGTTTTAAGTGCACATAAGTATTTGATCCAATTTTCACATACACATCAAATATAACTACTGGTTTATCTTTTCTATTGATTAAAGTTAGATCGACAAAAGATGTATCATAGTTGTCTTCAAAACCTCCATAGAAAAAGGTTGTAGTTAAGCTACCTAATACCGAGAGCCCTTCTTTTCTATGGAAATTTTCGATTGCAAAAAGCCCACCAATAGCACCAAATATATAAGCAATATACTGATACCTATTTTCTAAGAAAAAAATTAGATCAAAATTATATTTTGAAAGTTGATGGATAAAAAAAGAGAAGAAAAAAATACTAATAAACCAAAAAATATATCTTAAAGATTTATACATTATTCATTTCCCAAAAAACTAAGGAGCTATGAAAGCTCCTTAATTATATTGTTGATTTGTAAATCAACCAATCAATTTCTTCATCAACTCATTGACCTGTGCAGGGTTAGCTTTACCTTTTGAGGCTTTCATCACCTGACCAACTAGACCGTTAAAGGCTTTGTCTTTACCAGACTTGTACTCCTCAACCATTTTTTCATTGGCAGACAAGACTTCTTTGATGATCGCTTCGATCGCACCTGTATCGGTTTCTTGCTTCAAGCCTTTTTCCGCAATGATGACATCGGCAGTCTTGCCTTCGTCCCACATATAGCCAAAGACTTGCTTGGCGATTTTCCCGCTGATCGTGTTATCGACGATGCGAGCGATCATGCCACCAAGTTGCTCGGCAGAGACAGGCGATTCGTTGAGCTCTAAGCCTGCTTTGTTGAGCGCACCTGAGAATTCACCCATCACCCAGTTAGCAGCGACTTTTCCTTGCTTGGCACCACCTGATGAGGTAACCACCGCTTCATAGAAGTCCGCCATTTCACGAGATAGCGTTAAGACATGCGCATCATATTCCGTCACAGCAAATTCAGCGACAAAACGCTCACGACGTGCCGTAGGCAGTTCAGGCATTTCCGATTTGATCGCTTCGATTTGCGCATCTGCGATCACCACAGGCAACAAGTCTGGATCAGGGAAGTAACGGTAGTCGTTGGCTTCCTCTTTGGAACGCATTGAGCGGGTTTCCATCTTGTTTGGATCAAACAAACGAGTTTCTTGGTCGATCGTACCGCCGTATTCCAAGATTTCCATTTGACGTTCGATTTCTACATTGATGGCTTGTTCTATGAAGCGGAACGAGTTGATATTTTTCAGTTCACAACGTGTACCAAACGCCTCATTTGGACGACGAAGCGACACGTTACAGTCGGCTCGGAACGAGCCTTCTGCCATGTTGCCGTCAGAGATGCCGAGCCAACGCACAAGTGTGTGAATGGCTTTGACATAGGCAACCGCTTCTTCCACAGAACGCATATCAGGTTCTGATACGATTTCTAAAAGTGGCGTACCTGCACGATTCAAGTCAATGCCTGACATACCATCAATCGCATCGTGAATTGATTTGCCTGCATCTTCTTCTAAGTGCGCACGAGTCACGCCAATGCGCTTCACTGTCCCATCTTCAAGCTGAATGTCGATGTGACCTTTGCCGACGATAGGATTGTCCATTTGGCTGATTTGGTAGCCTTTTGGTGAATCAGGGTAGAAGTAGTTTTTGCGGGCAAATACAGAGGCTTGGTCGATATAAGCATCAATGCCCAAACCAAAACGAATGGCGAGATTGACCACTTCTTTATTCAGTACAGGCAATACACCCGGCATCGCTAAATCGACAAGGCTGGCTTGTGTGTTTGGGTTTTGACCAAACTCGGTGGATGAACCAGAGAAGATTTTTGAATTGGTCGCCAGTTGCGTGTGTATCTCAATCCCGATCACCACTTCCCAACCGTCAATGAGATTTGATTTAGGCTTGTTTTGGACTTGAGCCATTATACATTCTCCTCAGCAATCGCCGCACGTTGAGTGTGGAAGTCGGTGTGTTGTTGATATTGGTGGACGATGGAAAGGAGCTGTGACTCTGACCAATAGTTACCGATCAATTGCAAGCCGACAGGAAGTTGATCCTGATCAAAACCGACTGGTGCATTGATCGCAGGTAAGCCCGCCAAGTTCACTGCAATGGTATAAATATCACCAAGATACATTTCCACTGGAGTTAAATCCGCACCGATTTTATAAGCTGTGGTTGGCGCAGATGGCGCTGCGATCACATCGACACTTTCAAAGGCTTTTAAGAAATCTTGTTGAATTAAGCGGCGGACTTTTTGCGCCTTGACATAATAGGCATCGTAGTAGCCTGCTGATAGGGCATAAGTACCAATCAAAATACGGCGTTGTACTTCTGCACCAAAGCCTTCTGAACGAGAGCGTTTGTAAAGGTCGAGAATGTCTTTCGGTTCGTCACAGCGATAGCCGTAGCGCACACCGTCATAACGTGACAGATTCGATGAGGCTTCGGCAGGAGCGATCAGGTAATAAGTCGGCACGTAAGCTTCAGTCATGTTGAGATCGATTTCAACCAAGATCGCACCAAGTTCTTCCAATTTTTTCAATGATTCTTCAACACGCACTTTGACATCATTGGATAAGCCATCAACATTAAAATATTGCTTAGGAATACCGATGCGTAAACCATTTAAAGTTGTGTTATCGAGATTTGCGACGTAATCATCGACTGATTTTTCCATCGAAGTCGAGTCTTTGGCATCGTGTCCAGCCATGACATTCATCAAATAGGCGCAGTCTTCGGCTGAACGTGCCATTGGACCGCCTTGATCAAGCGATGAGGCATAAGCGATCATGCCAAAACGAGAAACACGCCCATAAGTTGGTTTTAAACCTGTCAGTCCGCAAAATGACGCAGGCTGACGAATCGAACCGCCTGTATCTGTGCCCGTAGCAAATGGTGCAAGATCCGCAGCAATCACCGCAGCAGAGCCACCTGATGAGCCACCCGGTACACGATCGAGCGCCCACGGATTTTTGGTTGCGCCAAAATATGAGGATTCACTGGTCGAGCCCATAGCGAACTCATCCATATTGACTTTGCCCAGTGTGACTAAGCCTGCATCTTTGCCTTTCGCAACGACGGTTGCATCATACGGCGAGATAAAGTTATCCAGTATTTTAGAACCCGCGGTGGTTTTGATGCCTTGGGTACAAAAGATGTCTTTATGCGCAATCGGGATACCCGTCAGTGTCGTTGCATTGCCTGCTTGACGCAGTGCATCGGCTGCATCTGCTTGTGCAAGTGCTTGTTCAGTGGTCACGGTGACATAGGATTGCACTTGGTTGTCGATTTTTGCGATGCGGTTGAGGTAATGTTGCGTCAATTCTCGAGAGGAGAACTTCGCTTGAGCGAGTCCTTCTGAGAGTTCTCGAATAGATAAACGATGTAAGTCAGTCATAACTCTTGATCTATAATTTAGTAAAAATAAAAGGTTTGATTGGTGATTATTTGTTCGATTTATTCAATCACACGAGGTACAACATACAAACCATCTTGTGTTTCAGGCGCAACAGCCTGATATTGGTCACGATGATTACTTTCGCTTACAACATCGTCTCGTAATGGTTGCGGATGGTCAAATGGGCTCTTGAGTGGCTCGACACCCTCAGTATCAATCCCTTTCATGGTTTCCATCATATCCAAGATTTTATTTAAACTTTGTGCATAATCAACACATTGCGAGTCATCTAGCGAAAGGCGAGCAAGGTTTGCAATCGCAGAAACTGTTTCGGCATTGAGCTCTTGAGCATGTTTTGCATTATCAGCAGACATGAGTTCACCTGATCCGTTATCAAAAAATTTCAAAATATCGTGCGTTATAATAAGCGATTGACTTGTTCAAATCATCACATTTCGTTAAAGTTGCCATTTTGAATCTTCACTGAATATACTGAGAATTACCCGTGATTTTTATGAGACGCATTTTTGGCTGGTTTTCACCGAACCTCGCCATTGATCTTGGGACTGCCAATACACTGATCTATGCACCAGATCGTGGCATTATTTTAAATGAACCGACTGTGGTGGCAATCCGTCAAAGTGGCTCACAAAAGCTCGTGGCGGCTGTGGGTGAAGATGCAAAGCAGATGCTTGGTCGTACACCTGCCAATATTTCTGCAATTCGTCCGATGAAAGACGGTGTGATTGCAGATATTGAAGTGACTGAAACTATGTTGCATCAGTTTATTAATAAAGTAAACGAGCGTGGTTTGTTGCCAAACAATCCAAAAGTTGTGGTGTGCGTACCGTGCAAATCGACTTTGGTTGAGCGTCGTGTGATTCGTGAAGCGGTCTATAACGCAGGTGCGCAAGAGGTTCGATTGATTGAAGAACCAATGGCAGCGGCGATCGGTGCGGGGATGCCAGTTGAGCAAGCTTGTGGTTCGATGGTGGTCGATATTGGTGGTGGTACCACCGAAATCGCCATTATCTCATTACAAGGCTGTGTGTATGCAGATTCACTGCGTGTTGGTGGTGATATGTTTGATGAGCACATCATCAATTATGCACGTAAAGCGCATGGTTGTGTAATCGGTGAAACTACTGCCGAGAAGATCAAAAAAGAAGTGGGTATGGCGTTTAATGACGGTAAAGCGGTTGAGATCGAAGTGCGTGGTCGTAATTTGGCAGAAGGTGTGCCTCGTTCGTTCATTATGAGCTCTGATGAGGTTTTGTCAGCGATCGCTGATCCGCTACAAAGTATTGTCAGTGCAGTGAAAACAGCGCTTGAACAAACTCCACCTGAGCTATCTTCTGACATTGCCGAGCGTGGTATTGTCTTGACAGGTGGTGGTGCGCTACTACGTAACTTGGATAAATTGCTCGCACAAGAAACGGGTTTACCTGTGGTAGTCGCTGAAGATCCATTGACCTGTGTTGCTCGTGGTGGTGGTAAGGTGCTCGAATATTTTGATAATCCAAACCATGAAATGCTATTTGTAGAATAATTGTAGAGTAAACTAAAACTTTGAATCTATGGATTCAAACTCTTAAAGATGGCAAGTAAAAGGAATAGACGGTGCACACGATAATTACTAGACAACCACCGTCTCTTCGATCACTAATTCTTGCCTTAATTGTCTGTTTTGTCGCTATTTTTATCAATTGGCGCTTTCCCCAAGTGATTCAGCCTGTTCGTGATGTGTTGAAAGTCGGCTATTATCCTATTTATGCTTTTGCTAACTATCCTGTGCTGTCAAAAGAATGGATGAAACTTCAGCTCAAATCTGAGCAAAGTCTACGCCGTGAAAATATTGCACTTCGTGCGGAGCTAGATCAAGCCAAAGTGCGTTTGCAAAAACTCTCTGAACTTTCTGCTGAAAATACTCGATTGCGTGGTTTAGTTGATACGCCATTGATTATTGACGGACGGATGTTAATTACCGAAATAATCGGTGTGGATCCCAATCCTTTGAATCACATTATTATCATCAATAAAGGCAGTAACGACCAACTGCAAGAAGGTCAAACTGTACTGGATGACCAAGGCATCATGGGGCAAATCATTGCAGTTTATCCACACAGTGCACGTGTGATGTTGCTTTCTGATAAAGAAAGTGCGTTGTCTGTACGTTTGGATCGTACAGGGATGCGCTCGATTGTTTCAGGCAAGGGCGATTATAGTGAACTCGTGATGCAATATGTGCCGAGTACTGCGGATGTTAAAGTCGGCGATTTGGTGTATAGCTCTGGTTTAGGAGAGCGTTATCCTGCGGGCTATTTGGTTGGCAAGGTGAAAGATATCGAAGTGCCATCTTCGAGTGAGTTTGCAGATATTACTGTTCAGCCGACTGCACAGCTGTCGAGCGGTCATAATGTTGTGGTGCTCTTTTCACAAGCCTTGTCAAAGGAGCAACCGAATGGCTCTCGCTAAGAAGGAAAATTTCCAAAGTCGTGATCCCTTGATTGCTATTGTGCTTTCGGTGATCCTTGCATCCGTGTTTATGGTCTATCCAGTATCTTATTTCCTCAGTGGTTGGCGCCCGACCTTTATGCTATTGGTAATGTTCTTTTGGGTGATGTGCCAACCTGCTTGGTGCGGTGTGTGGTTTGCCTTTTTAGTGGGTATCTTTACAGATTTATTGATGGAATACCCGCTCGGTTTAAATGCAATGAGCTTTGTGTTGATTGCATTTTTTGCACGCTTTTTTACACGTGAGCGTCGCATCATGACACAGACCAATCTATGGATGATTGCGATCATTGCGATCGCCTTTCATTTGCTCTTGATGTGGTTGCTTTTGGTGATGGCAGGAAATGAAATGGGTATTTTGCGTCATTGGCAGGCTTTACTTAGTAGTGTGCTAATTTGGCCTGTAGTGTATTGGAGCTTGAAAAAATGGCGAGCCGTGTAATTCTTGCATCTGCTTCACCGCGACGCAAAGAATTATTAGAGCAAGTTGGCGTTGAGTTTGAGGTTTATCCTGCAAATATTGATGAATCACAGTATCCAAATGAAAATATTGATCAATATGTGCAACGAGTTGCCATTGCCAAAGCGCAAGCGATTTTACAGCAGTTTCCTGATGTAATAGTGATCGCAGCCGACACCACTGTCGGGATTGATCAGCATATTTTGACTAAGCCTCGTGATGAAAATGATGCGCTAAAAATGTGGCGTCAGCTTTCGGGACGTTCGCATCAAGTCAAAACGACCGTGGTCATTGCGAATAAATACAAAACTTTTCATGACACGGTCAGCACCATAGTTTACTTTAAAGTATTAGATGAAGTTGAAATGCGTCGATATTGGCAAACTGGAGAGCCGTGTGACAAAGCTGCAGGCTACGCCATTCAAGGGCGAGCAGGGGCTTGGGTGACTCGCATTGAAGGTAGTTATAGCAATGTGGTTGGATTGCCTTTGTATGAAACCGTGCAGTTGCTTCAGCAAGCCTTAGCGCAAGCAGAATAACATATTATATTTTTTAAAAATTTAGGTTGGATATGGCGGAAGAGTTATTAATTAATATCACGCCGATGGAATGCCGTGTGGCACTCATCGAAAATGGTACGGTGAATGAGCTTTTTGTTGAGCGTACAGCCAAGCGAGGCTTAGTCGGCAATATTTATAATGGCAAAATTGTCCGAGTATTGCCGGGTATGCAAGCTGCATTTGTTGACATTGGACAGTCCAGAACGGCTTTTTTACACATCAATGATATGGTGTGGCCTCGTGCGCAAACTGCGCCAAATATTTTTGAAATGTTACATCCTGGGCAGGTGGTTTTAGTCCAAGTCATGAAAGACATGCTGGGTACGAAGGGCGCACGTCTAACCACAGATTTATCTATTCCTTCACGTTACCTGGTATTTATGCCTTTTGGCAACCATACAGGTGTATCACAAAAGATCGAACAGGAAGCTGAGCGTGATCGCTTGAGGGAAATGATTGATCGTCTGCAAGCCGAACATCAGCTACCGGGTAGTGTGATTGTGCGTACCGCCGCAGAAGGCGTCACCGAGCAAGCACTCAGCCAAGACATGGCCTATTTGGCCAAGCTTTGGAAGTTCATTCAGAAGAATCAAAAAGAAGTCGATGCCACAGCGTTGATCTTCGAAGAGTTGCCATTGCCTGAACGAGTGATTCGTGATCTTGCTAGCGGTGAAACACATAAAATTTATGTGGATTCACGAGAAATTTTTACCAAGTTGCAAAGCTTTGTCGAAAAGTTTGTCCCGACCATGCAAGGTCGCTTAAACCATTATCCCGGTGAAAAGCCACTATTTGAGCTCTATAACGTCGAAGACGATATTCAAAAAGCCTTGCGTACTCGTGTTGACCTTAAATCTGGTGGCTATCTGATGATTGATCAGACTGAAGCGATGACCACGATAGATGTCAATACAGGCTCATATGTCGGTGGACGCACTCTCGAAGATACGGTATTTAAAACCAACCTTGAGGCGACACAGGTGATTGTGCGTCAGCTGAGGTTGCGTAATCTTGGCGGGATTATCATCATTGATTTTATTGACATGCAAGAGCAGGCGCATCGTGATGAAGTGATGCGTCTGCTGGAAAAAATGCTAGAACGTGATCACGCCAAGACAAAGATTACCCAAGTGTCGGAGCTTGGTTTGGTAGAAATGACCCGAAAACGTACACGAGAGTCTTTAGAGCATCTGCTGTGTGAGTCTTGTCCGACTTGTCAGGGGCGTGGTTATGTCAAAACTGCTGAGACAGTGTGTTACGAAATCTTTCGAGAAATCATGCGGTTTGCAAGAGCTTACCAATCTCCGCAAGCTTATACCATTGTGGCGAATCCTTTGGTGATTGATCGCTTGTTGACCTCTGAGGCTTCCGCTGTGGCGGATTTGGAGCATTTCATAGAACGTGTGATCAAGTTCCAAGTTGAAAATTTATACACCCAAGAGCAATACGACATCATCTTGAGTTAGCATAATCTGCCAAGCTGTAACAAATTGCGATAATTGTTTGTTACAACTGAAGTTTTACTTTTTTTAGCACCTAGCGAATACTGTAATTGTCTTCAATTTAGCCAACAAATGCATTTTTAAAATCTCTCCTAAATCAAAATCGCATTTGTTCAGCCACAGAGGTGAACGCTATGGGTGCTACCAAAACATTGAAAAAAGCCAGTGCAACTGCGATCGAAATGACACGTTTAAACCGCTGTTATATGGTATCAGAGTCTGGTGAAGAAGTCCGAGTGACTAAAGATATGATTCAGATGGCGTGTGCGCAGTTGTTAGCACGTTGCCGTAAATAACTCGACCATGAAGTGAAATATAATTTTTAGAGATAAAAAAACGCCAGTCATAGAACTGGCGTTTTTTTTATCCATTGGAGCGTAAAACCTCGGGGTTTAGCCCGAGGATATAAGCGACTGGCGTAAGCCATACGACATGAAATGTCGTTTTAAAGTAAGCGTCCGCTGAATCCCACTTTTTCTAACTCATTAATACCGCGATAGTGTCCACTAAATTTTAAGTGGACACCTATTTATGGATTTGAAGACAGT
>LUOR01000071.1 GCA_001626925.1 Moraxellaceae bacterium REDSEA-S32_B1 | reverse complement strand
AAGCCAACATTATGAATCAATGATCAATACTGGCGTGATGTGGATGGTGAATGATCGTTTTCAGCTTGATGCGATGATTGGTTATAGTTTCAATCAGCAAAATCCACGCTTTACAGCGGGACTAGGGTTTGGTTATTTATTTTAAGTGTTTGAAATAAAAATGCTGAAATAACTGTGAGAAGAACATTGAGATGTCGAATAGCAATGTTCTTTTTTGCTTTTTAGTATTGATTTTAAAATCTGATTTTAGAAACTGATATTGGAAATTGATTTAAGGATGAAGACCTTGCCTGTACTTCGGAATTTTATATTTTTGCTGATCACGTGTATGTCACTCTTGATGACTGCACAGAGTTTTGCTGAAGAAAAATTCCTACCTGCCGAGCAGGCTTTTCCATTGCAAGTGAGTTCGATTAGTGAATCAGAAATTCAATTGCAATGGACGATTTCCCCAAAATATTACCTCTATCAACATCAGTTCGCTGTCGATATAAAAAAGCAAAAAGATACACAAGGCGAAAAAGTAAAACTTAATCTTCCACCTGCCGAAGATAAACATGATGAGTATTATGGTGATACCAAGGTTTATCATGATGCGGTGTCTTTCAAGATACAAGCTGAACCAAATGCGACCTACCATGTAAGGTTTCAAGGCTGTGCAGAAGCAGGTTTGTGTTATCCGATCAGTCAAAGCAGCTTTCAAACCGATGCAATGGGCTTGGTATCACTAGATCAAGAAAACCCATCATCTCAACAGCCGTCATTCTTTGAACAATCCAATCAAGGTGGTTTACTCAGCACAGCAACGCAAAACGACTCAAGCCAAGATGTTTCCAAAAGTGACGTAGTCAATGATGAAATTGCGAATATTCAGACCGTAGCAGAAGATGAACAATGGACAGCACGTCTGCATGATCAGAATGTCTTTTGGAGTATTTTAATCTTCTTAGGATTGGGGTGTTTATTAGCATTTACACCGTGCTCTTTGCCGATGTTGCCGATTTTATCCAGTTTGCTGATTCGTGAGCATGTGGGTGTGCGTGCAGGGATGATTAGCATTGTCTTTGTTTTGGCGATGGCATCAGTCTATGCCTTGCTCGGTGTGTTGGCGGCGAGCGCAGGCAGTAACTTACAACGATGGCTACAACAACCTGCGGTCTTAATTGCATTTGCATCTGTTTTTGTGATTTTTGCATTGAACTTGTTTGGTGTGTTTGAGCTCAAACTGCCACAAAAATGGTCAAATCAACTCGATCAATTACAAGGACGACAAAAGGGTGGCACATTACTCGGTGCGACTTTGATGGGCGTATTATCTGCGCTTTTGGTTGGACCATGTATGACAGCGCCACTCGCAGGAACGCTGCTCTATATTTCCCAAACACAAAACCTCATTATCGGCGCAGCTTTATTATTTAGCCTCGGTGTAGGGATGGGGATTCCATTGATTATTCTGAGTCTGATTGGTCAGAAAGCGATGCCAAAACCTGGGCAATGGATGCATCGGATTCGACATATTTTTGCATGGATGATGCTTGGCTTAGCGTTGTATTTTGTACGACCATTATTAAGCGCTGAGTGGTTCTATATATTGATGCTTATTTTGACGCTTTTGGTGTGTGCTTATTTGCTCTACTTGATTTGGGAGAGTAAAGCGAAAATCCGATGGTTATTTCTAGCGACATTGATTGCGGTGCTTGGTTTTGGTGGGTGGCAAGCACAGACACTTTATCGTCTATACACGACAGCAGAGATAAATTGGCAAGAGGTAAAAAATAAAACACAATTTGAGCAGGCATTCGCAGATGCAAAAACAACTGGTCAGCCAATCATCGTTGATTTGTATGCGGACTGGTGTATTGCCTGTCAGCCGATTGAACGCAATATTTGGACGAATCCAGATGTTCAGCAATCATTAAAAAATGTACAAAAAATCAAACTCGACTTATCTGAATTTGACGCAAGCCATCAAGTGATTTTGAATGAGTGGCAATTGCTAGGACCACCCACAGTTTTATTTATCTCATCAAATGGGCAAGAGTTACGATCGATGAGACTCACGGGAAGTTTTAACCAGCAGGAATTGCTACAACGCCTTCAGTCTCGTCAGATAACACAATAAGATTACGTCCCAACCGTTTTGCTTGATACATTGCATCATCTGCTTGTTTAATTGCTTGGCGCATACTTTGCTCATGACAGACTACTGTGACACCGAAACTTGCTGTAATGTTAATCGTTTTATTTTGGTCGGTACGGATACTGAGTTGCTGTATAGATCGCTGGCAACGTTTCGCAAGTTGCATAATAATGTTTTTATCTGCATGTTTTGCAAGGATAATAAACTCCTCACCACCATATCGACCGAGTATATCTGTCTGTCTTAAATTGGATTGTAAGCTTGCTGCAACTTCAGTCAACACCTCATCACCAACCAAATGACCATATTCATCGTTAATGCGTTTAAAGTGGTCTAAATCTAGGATAATAATCCCATAACAGAGCTGTTTCTGTTGCTCTAGCTTGTGAGCAATGTGAACCAATTGTTGGTTGATATTTCTACGGTTATGAATCTTAGTCAGTGGATCAATGAGGCTTAGTGACCGAAATGAAGCTTCTCGATGACGCCATTGGTGTAGGAATAGACTAAACATGGCAAAGCAGATTGTTACAACGGGTAAGCCAAAATAGAGCATGCTTAAACACCAAAACTGATTGGTATAGGGCGAGTTGTGCATGCCTGGAAAATCAAAAATCGGTGCGTAAGACAATTTCCCATTTAATGTGGCGTGGGCGATTGTGATAATAATAAGAATTGCCACAGATAATATCGGATAAATGACTTTTGCCTCAAACATAAGCAAGCCAAGCGCAATCACGCTAATCAATACAATTGCTGTAGCAGGACTCATAACACCTACGATATAAGCATCCCACAATAAAAACAGCCCAAACGTACCTGTGCATACGTAAATTAAAAGTGTGTGTAGTTTTTTTTGTCTCACCAATGACAAGCAGATCATTGCGAGTCCAAAGTAAGTGCAAATATAAAAAACATTGACATAAAAGCTAATTGTCAAAAAAGGCAAATTGACATATTGATGGAAGTTTGGATTAAAGATGACAATCAGCTTCCACATTAACCAAATCGAGTGCACTCCACATGCCATGAAGAGCATGAGCATACATCGTTGGATCGGTGTCCAATTGATGATTGGGGTGGTGCGTAGCAGGGTAAGACTTCCCCGATACAGCGATGTGCCAAACATTGTGATTCATTTCCTGAACAAGTGTATATTTTTGATTGTTAATCAAGCGTGTTGAATCGATTGTTTACATTCTTTAACAGTAACGATTGTTTAAAAAAACGTCAACCATAATTTAGTTTATTGAATGATATTTTATAAGAATTGGTTTATAGATCGTATTAAAATATACATTATTTATTATTTTTACTGATTAGGAGTTGTTGTCCTTTTAAAGTCGCATGACCACCAATGCAAAACGGTCGGTTAGATTCACCATGACCAAACCAATCCGCTTGAAAAAGTGGGATTCCAAGCGAATCACAGTGCTCTGCAAAAATATCCATTAAATCGTGCGGCACATTCTTTTGAGGACATTGATAAAAGTCCCCCATCACAATCGCTTTCAATTTGATCGTATCAATACTTTGTAATAATTGCACGAGTAAACGCTCCAAACGGTAAAATGGCTCGCCGACATCTTCGAGCAAAAGAATACTGTCTTGTTTTAACTGCAAAGCCCACGGCGTACCTTGCACACTACATAAGGTCGCAAGATTTCCGCCGAGCACGACTCCTTTTATTTCGGTCGCCTGTTCAGCAATCGTATTATAAGGATTCACTATATATTGCTGAGGCATTTCCCCAAGCATCGGGTGTAGTAAAGCCAAGACTTCTTGCGCATCCTTTGAAATTGGCATGAATTCATTGAGGTTTTTACTGGCAACTTCTTGAAAAACTGGCGCATGTACAGCTTGTCCACCGTGCATTGCGATATAGTTAAGTAGCACAGTGCTGTCTGAATAACCAATCAAAGGTTTATCCAGTAACCATGTGTCAAGATGCGGTAAAAGCTGTGCTGATCCTGTACCACCACGTCCGCACCAGATCGCATCGACTGATGGATCAAGACATGCATCTTTGAGATCATCAATACGAGTTGCCACTGAACCTGCGAGATAGCGATGCGTTGCAAAAATATTATTTGAGAGTTCAATGTCTACATCGAGCTCCTGCATTTGTTGCTGTGCAAAAAGGATTTGATCTTGATCGACACATGCACTTGGTGCAATCACTTTGATTTTCATCATGCTTTACTCAAAAGTAGACGACAGCAGTGTGCCATACTTTATAGATGAAAACGAGATCGACTGAATTTC